>JAHEKK010000504.1 GCA_024638395.1 Gemmatimonadota bacterium
CCCCGATGTCTTCTTCCAGGCGAGAGAGAGCGTGAACCCGTACTACCGGGCTGCTCCGGAGACCGTCCAGGGGGTCATGGACCGCTTCGCCAAACAGGTGGGGCGTGCGTACGGCCTCTTTGAATACGCGGGGGCGCCGGACGCAGAGCGCGTGCTGGTCCTCATGGGGTCGGGGGGAGAGGCCGCCGAGGAAACGGTCGACCACCTGGTGGAGCGGGGTCAGAAAGTCGGGGTGCTGAAGGTTCGTTTGTTCCGCCCCTTCTCGGCGGAGCACCTGCTCCGGGCGCTGCCGCCCACGACGAAGGCGCTTGCCGTCCTGGACCGGACGAAGGAGCCCGGGAGCGCCGGAGAGCCATTATATCAAGACGTCGTGACGGCCGTGAGCGAAGGGATGGCAGAAGGATTCGCTCCGTTCGAGACGCATCCTCGGGTCGTGGGGGGTCGGTACGGCCTGTCGTCCAAGGAGTTCACGCCCGCGATGGTGAAGGCGGTGCTGGACGAGCTCGAGCGTCCTTCGCCCAGGAATCACTTCACGGTGGGCATCATCGACGATGTGACCCACACGAGCATCGACTACGATCCGTCGTTCAACGTGGAATCCCCCCATGTGACCCGGGCGATCTTCTGGGGACTCGGGTCCGACGGCACGGTGGGAGCCAATAAGAACACCATCAAGATCATCGGCGAATCGACGGATCTCTTCGCTCAGGGATACTTCGTCTACGACTCGAGAAAGGCGGGCGCCCGAACGATCTCCCATCTCAGGTTCGGACCCCGTCCCATCCGAAGCCCCTACCTGATTCAGAAGGCGGGCTTCGTGGGTGTTCATCAGTTCGGCTTCCTCGAACGGTACGATACGCTGGGTCCGGCGGCCCCTGGAGCGACCGTGCTCCTCAACAGCCCCTTCGCCGCTGACGAGGTGTGGGATCACATTCCGCGCCCGGTGCAGGAACAGATCGTCGAAAAGGAGTTGGAGCTCTACGTCATCGACGCCTACGCCGTCGCTCGCAGGGCGCGCCTCGGCGGCCGGATCAACACCATCATGCAGACCGGCTTCTTCGCCCTCAGCGGGGTGCTGCCCCGGGAAGAGGCCGTCCAGAAGATCAAGGATGCCATCCAGAAGACCTACGGCAAGCGGGGGAGCGTGGTGGTGGCCATGAACGAGGCCGCCGTGGACGCGGCGCTCGACCACCTGCACCAGGTCGATGTCCCCGCCTCCGCTACGGGCTCCATCCCGTTGCCTCTGGTGGTGTCTGAGGCCGCCCCGGGGTTCGTCCGGACCGTGACCGCTCCCATGATCGCGGGCCGGGGCGACGAGCTTCCTGTGAGCCTGCTCCCGGTCGACGGGACCTATCCCGTCGGGACGACGCGGTGGGAGAAGCGCAATCTCGCGCTGGAAGTGCCGGTGTGGGAGCCGGACATCTGCATCCAATGCGGCAAGTGCGTGGTGGTGTGTCCCCACTCGGTGATCCGGGCCAAGGTGTGCCCTGAAGAGGCCTTCCAGGGAGCACCCGCCACCTTCAAATGGGCCGATGCACGCTGGCGCAACCTTCCGGAAGTGAAGTACACCCTCCAGGTGGCGGTCGAGGACTGCACGGGCTGCACCCTCTGCGTCGAGGTGTGTCCGGCGAAGGACAAGAGCCAGGTGGGGCGGAAGGCCCTCAACATGGCCCTCCAGGCTCCCATCAGGACCCAGGGTCGTGCCGAATGGGACTTCTTCCTGGACCTTCCCCGTGCGAAGCGAGGGACGGGAAATGGGGATGGTGTCGGCGCTCTGGGCTTCAGCACCGCCAAAGACATCCAGCTCCTGGATCCCCTGTTCGAGTTCTCCGGGGCGTGTGCCGGGTGTGGGGAAACCCCCTATCTCGGGCTGCTCACGCGACTGTTCGGTGAGCGGCTTCTGGTAGCCAACGCGACGGGTTGCAGCAGCATCTACGGAGGCAACCTCCCGACCACGCCGTGGACGTGCAACGACGAAGGCCGGGGTCCGGCCTGGAGCAACTCGCTGTTCGAAGACAACGCGGAATTCGGCCTGGGCATGCGCCTGGCGTTGGACAAGCAGCGGGAATATGCCGAGGAGCTCCTCCGGGGGATTCCCGACGGAGAGGAGGGGGCCGTGGCCACGCAAATCCTCGAAGCGGATCAGTCCAGCGAACAGGCCATTCGCGCCCAGCGCCAACGGGTGGGGCAGCTCAAGTCGCATCTGTACGGCCGCGAGGACCTGGAGTCTCGAGACCTTCTGGGTGTCGTCGACGCCCTGGTGGACAAGAGTGTGTGGATTGTGGGCGGGGACGGGTGGGCCTACGACATCGGGTATGGGGGCCTCGATCACGTACTGGCCACCGGCAAGAACGTGAATGTCCTCGTTCTCGATACGGAGGTCTATTCCAACACCGGCGGCCAGGCGTCGAAGGCCACCGGACTCGGCGCGGTGGCCAAGTTCGCGGCAGGCGGAAAGCCGACCCCGAAGAAGGACCTGGGCATGCTGGCCATGAGCTACGGGTACGTCTATGTGGCGCAGGTGGCCATGGGCGCGAACGACACGCAGACCATCAAGGCCTTTCGGGAGGCCGAAGCCTACGACGGCCCCTCACTGATCATCGCCTACAGCCCCTGCATCGCCCACGGGATCGACATGGCCAGGGGGCTGGACCAGCAGGACCGGGCAGTCAGGTCCGGATACTGGCCGCTGTACCGCTACGACCCCCGGGCTCCAGCCGACCGGAGCCCCTTGCATCTCGACTCCAAGGCGCCGGCGATGCCTTTGGGAGACTACCTCTACCACGAGAACCGGTACCGGATGCTCAAACAGTCCAAGCCCGATGCAGCAGCAGCGTTTCTGCAGGAGGCGGAGCGCTTCGTCCATGACCGATGGACCCGCTACGAGCGCCTCGCCCAGGCCCCCGGGCCCGACCTGGGAGAGGCCCCATGAGCCTGGAGACCACCTATCTGGGACTGGATCTGGCGAGCCCCGTGGTTTGTTCGAGCTCGCCGCTGTCCGACGATGTCTCCAACATTCGGGCCATGGAGGACCATGGGGCCGCGGCAGTCGTCCTCCCTTCGCTCTTCGAGGAACAGATCACGCTCGAGAGCCACCAGTTGGACCACTTCCTGACATACGGGAGCGAGAGCTACGGCGAAGCCCTCAGCTATTTCCCCGAGCTCGAAAGCTACGCCGTGGGGCCAGAGGGGTATCTGGAACGAATCCAGTCGGCCAAGGCTGCCGTCGACATCCCCGTCATCGGGAGCCTGAACGGCGTGTCGACAGGGGGGTGGATCGAGTACGCCAAGCACATAGAGGCTGCGGGTGCGGACGCTCTGGGGCTCAACATCTACTACATCCCCACGGACCCGCGTCAGACGGGCGGGGACGTCGAGGCCATGTACCTCGAAGTGGTGGGCGACGTTCGGAAGAACGTGAGCATTCCGGTGGCGGTGAAGCT
>JAHEKK010000505.1 GCA_024638395.1 Gemmatimonadota bacterium
GCGCACGCTGAACGAAGAGACGACCCGAAAGCCTGGCGACGAGGTCACCTTCCTCGCCGAGGTCGGAGGCACGGGTTGGGTGGGAGGACTGGGAGGCAAGATCGTCCTCGACGGCATCTTCGGACGTGCTGGCGTCATCCAGGGAATCCAACTCGGCCCCGACGACCGTCGGGAGATCCTTTACGTTGCGCCCACGGCCATCTACGGATTCACTCCTGAGACCATGCTTGAGGTTGGTGTGCGTATCCCGTTGGTGGGCAGGAATTTCCCGGCAGGTGCACCCTTGCAGATTGGCGTCTTTCACCAGGGCTCGTTCTTCGACTGAGTCGGCGGCGCGGCCCCCGCCCATCCGGCGGGCGGAGACCTACGTCTTGGCGGCAGGTCCAGGCCCTTCTATCGTCCGGCCCTCGGTAGGCTTCGTAGGGGGCGGAGGGGGACTGGTGTCTCCGGCGGTCTTCAAAACCGTGCAGCCCGGCTAAAACCCGGGTGGGTGGGTTCGATTCCCACACGCTCCCGCCACCACCGCCGATCAGCGGGACAGGGGCAAGCGGAGTGTCAACTCCACGGTGGGGCCGGTAGGTCCCTGGCCCGTTGCGATGTCGAGGGGCTCGGGGAATCGAGCGAGATGCGCCGACACGTAAGCATCGGCGGCCCCGATGAAGAGGAAGAAGAGTCCCAGGGCAACCATATCCTCCTGCTGCTCCTTTCGTGAATCCAGCAGATTGCGGAGTTCGGACAGGGCGGCGTCTTCATCGAGTCTACCCTGAATGGCGTCGAAGTCCGTCTCACCTTGCGCTGCGAGCCGATCCAGGAGGACCGCCTCTCGGAGGCGCACCCGATCCTGCGCCTCTCCCAGCCGGACGCGTGTTCGCAGGAGCGTGTAGATCGTGGCTGTCTGCGCGGCGAAGTAGAAGCCTCCACGCCCGTGCGAGTCGATGGCGGCATGGCCCCAGCCGGGGAAGACCAGTGCCCTCCAGAAGGCGCCACCCGGCGAGATATCGAGAGGTTGTGGCGGCTCTGGAGCGATCCGCATGACCGCGGGCGGTTCTTCCTGGGCCGCTGAGGATGTGGGCCCCAGAAGGCCAAGGACCGCCAGGGCAACGACGGGCCACAGAACCCTCGACCCGGTGCGAGTGGCCGCGGCGAACCGGCCAAGGGAGGTGGTGATCCTCGGCGTTGAGCGTGCGGGCTTCATGGGCGATCCCGCCAATCGAGGAGGCGCGGCGCCTCGCCCTCCTCCAGGACCACGTAACTTTGATGAAACACCCAGTCTCCGGAATTGACGTACCATCTGCCTGATTCCACCTCACGTAGCATCGGCAGGTGGGTGTGACCCAGAAGCACGAGGTCGAGTTCCGGGTCGCCTTCGAGGAGTTCGACCGCGAAAGACTCCAGGGCGGCGCTCCGGGCATGCTGACCTTCACCCCATTCATCCCATCGGTCCTCGGTGTTGGAGACCCCTCCGGCAATGCGGTCACCGAGGCCGACGGGGAGCAGCTCGAAGGCGAACTGGGTCACGGGCGATCGGAGGACACGGGACATGATGCGGTAGGAGTGGTCGCCGGAACCCAGCCCGTCCCCGTGGGCGAGGAAGGTCCGATGCCCCGCGATCCTCCGCCGAACGGGGCGCTTCAAGAACTCCACGCCGACAGTGTCCCTCAGGTACCGTCCGCCCCACCAGTCGTGGTTCCCGCCGACCAGGGTCACAGGCACGCCCGACTCTACGATGTCACGAAGGATAGAGAGGACCTTGTCGTGGCCCCGGGTGATGCCCCATCGGTATTCGAACCAGAAATCGAAGAGATCTCCGTTCAGGATGATCTCACTACCGGCCCCGGCCGCATGGACCAGCCAACGGAGGAACGCCTGGCGGTGGCCCGGCGGCGAGGCGCCCAGGTGGGCGTCGGAGGCGATGTAGACGGGCTTGGATTCGGGCACGAACGAAAGTAGAAGCGAACCGGCGCCCGCTGGAAGGGGTAGAGCTGGCACGAGGGTTGCTCTGCTACGTCCCCCGACGCGCCATGCGTGGCCTCTGCCATCGGTCCACTCACCGGTGCTCGACCACCAGCCCTCCTCCAGGTCAGGAGATCTTCTTGAGTCATCCCCATCGCCGCCTCTTCGTGCTACTAACCGCCGTCGCCGGCTTCTGGGGGTGTGGCCCACAGCGCCTAGCCGTCATTGGGCCCGTCGTCGGAGCCGACATGGTCGCGGAGGCCTTGGAGCGGAGCACGGGTGTGGACGGCCCGACTCGGATCGACTTCGCGTGGAGGCTCAATGAGTCCGGCTCGCGGCTGGCCGGCGTCGGTGTAGCCCGTATCGAGCCGCCCTACCGTGCCCGCCTCGATCTCTTTCTGGAGAACGGGGAGAGCGTGATCTCTGCCGCTCTGGTGGACGACGAGCTTCGAATGCCTCCGGGTGCTCCCGACGACGTCCTGCCACCCACCGACATGATGTGGGCGACGCTGGGTGTCTTCCGACCGGTGGAGGGGACACGCCTCGTCGCCGGTGAAGAACTCGAGGACGGGGCGCAGCGCCTGCGATACGCCTACGAGAGCAGGGGAGAGCTTCACTTCGAGGTTGCCGAGGGAGACGTCCGCTCTCTGGAGGTTCTCGAAGGTGGCTCGGTTGTGGAGTGGGTTCGGCTCGAGCCCTCCGGAGATGGTCGCTACCCCCAGTCGGCCGTCTACCGGAACCTCGTGGACTTCCGGGAGCTCACCCTCGAGCGCCGTTCGGTGGAGGTCGCCGAGCCCTTCGATCCCGCGATCTGGGATCCGAGGTAGGCGGCCTGGAGACAGGCTAGATCACTAGAGCGCTCATGGGGTAGATTCAGCCATGTTCAAGCCCACCGTTTCACTCCGCCGGCCGCTCCCTGGCAAAGAGGGCTCGCTCGTAGGCGGCGTCCCGAGCCGGAGCCGTAACCGTCGTCGCCTCGGTCGTGCACTGGTCTTCCTGGGGGTGGTGGCCGCGACGGGATGCAACTACTCCTTCCGCGCCGGCTCATTCCCTCCGCCTCACATTCGAACGGTCTCCATCCAGCCCTTCGACAACGAGACGGCGCGCTTCGAGTTGTCCGCCGAGCTTTACGACCAGCTGCTCCGGAACCTCCCGAGCGCCCTCGGCATCCGGACGGCCGGCGAGGAGGTTGCGGATGCCGTGGTACGGGGCTCCATCAATCGCTACGAAGTGGCGGCTCCGAACTACAGGGCGGGAGCGTCCGGACAACCGGCCGAGGTCCTGCAGCGTCAGGTGAACATCTCGGTGAGCGTCCAGATCGTCGACCTGGTGGAAAACGTCATCCTCTGGGAGTCGAGCAGCGTGACCGCTCGTGGCGAGTTTCCCGAGGGATCGCCTGAGGAAGAGGGCCGTCTGAGGGCTATCGAGCTGCTGGTCCAGGAGATTGTGGACGGGGCTCAATCGAATTGGTAGATTCGGCCTCGCCG
>JAHEKK010000506.1 GCA_024638395.1 Gemmatimonadota bacterium
AGCCCGGCTCACTCGCTTGAAGGAGGCCCCACGGTGCAGCGACGAGATTTCATTCGACGTGGAACGCTCACCGGGCTCCTCGCGGGGGCGGTGGGACCGGCGGCCCGACCCCTGGCGGCCCTCTCGTCGGGTCCGGCCCCCCGCCGGCTGGCCAACGGAGACATCCGACTCTCATCGAACGAGAACCCCCTCGGGATATCCGAGGCCGCCCGGCAGGCCGTGATCGAGGCCATCACGGTCGCCAACCGATATCCGAGGGACCAGCAGGATGCGCTCGTCGGCCAACTGGCTGCGGCCTACGGTGTCGCCCCGGCTCAAATCGTCATGGGTGTCGGCTCCAGCGAGGTGCTCCAAATGGCCATTCAGGCCTTTGCCGGACCCCGCACGCGGCTGGTACTGGCGGACCCGACCTATGAGGACGCCATCACCTACCAGCGCACCCATCCGTACGAGATGCTGAAGGTTCCCCTCGATTCGGACCACGCCCACGACCTGGGGCGTATGCGTGAGGCCGTCGGGTCCGACGGGCGGCCGGCGGTGGTGTACATCTGCAACCCCAACAACCCGACCGGTGGCATCACGCCGTCCTCGGCCGTGGACGATTGGATTCGTGAGGCCCGGGAGAACGTCTTCTTCATCGTCGACGAGGCCTACATCGAGTACGTCGACGACCCGGCGTACCACACTGCACTGCCATGGGTCGCGGATAGGCCCAACGTGCTGGTGGTGAAGACCTTCTCGAAAGTGTACGGGATGGCGGGCCTCAGGCTCGGGTATGGCATCGCCCATCCTGCCACGGCTGCGCGGCTGGCCGACTTCGTAGCCAAGAACAACACGAACCAGCTCGCTCTGGCCGCCGCGGGAGCCTGTTTCGGAGATGAGGCGCTGATCCGGAAGAGCGTTCAGGTGAACCAGGACGCCAAAGCCGCGACTCAGGGTGTACTGGATGAGCTCGGTCTCGAGTACCTCCCCACGCAGACCAACTTCATCATGCACCGCATCTCGGGAGACCTGGGACAATACCGCAATCGCATGGCGGAAGCGGGACTGCTGGTGGGGCGGCCGTTCCCCCCCATGCTGGAGTGGAATCGTGTGTCCTTCGGCCTTCCTGAGGACATGGACCGGTTTGCCGAAACGCTTCGGGAGTTCAGGCAGAAGGGCTGGGTCTAACCGTTCCAGGCCGTCGACGGCCGGGGCAATCGAGGGGCGGTCAGGGCCGGAGCGAGCCGTAGACCCGGGAGTTCCGGTGGACCCGGAGGTCCTCGGACAACTCGGCCGGGGTGAGCCAGCGGACCTGACGGTGTTGTGCGTCGGGGACGATCTCGCCCCCGTCCCCATCGACGTCGAAGCCGTGGGCCAGGACCACGTAGTGGGTCCCCAGATCGGGCCGTTCCAGGAAGTTGGTTTCGTAGAAATGCTCGAAGACTCCCAGGAAGGAGGCGTCTCTCCTGGCCCGCGATATGCCCAGTTCCTGGCGAACGATCCGGCGGAACGCCTCGTCCAGGGATTCGCCCTTCCCCACGCGTCCCCCGGGTACGAACCAGTGATCCCTGGCCGGCTCGTTGGTCCGATGGCCCACGAGGATGCGACCCTCCCCGTTTTGCACGACCAGATCCATGGACACCAGGGGGCCCAGACGTACCAGTTGGATCAGTTCATCCGGATCCAGCCAATACGGTCCGGCCTCAGGTACGCGGTGGGATCCGCGAGGGAGGGGACCCGATGAGTCTCCGTCGAATCGCATGGCCGAGTGTTGGGGGTTCACGAGAGGTTCTGCCCAGTCTTTCGGCTTAGAGGACCTGATCATTGAGTGCTAAACGCGCCCCGGCCCCACGTGGCCGGCGGGCACAGGAGGGCCTCCGGGCCCATCACACGTGAACGAGCCCCCCTCGAAGACGTCGAGGGGGGCCGTCGGTGCCCGACCATGAAGAGCGGGGCTTTGCCCCGGAGCTCAGTCAGTCGCGACCTGATGAAGGTGTACGTCGCGCTGCGGGAAGGGAATGGTGCACCCGGCCTCCTCCAGACCCTCTTTGAGGCTTCTGTGGAGGTCGAAGCGGACGCGCCAAAAGTCGGTGGTCTTGCACCACGGACGCACGGCGAAGTTCACGGACGAGTCGCCGAGCTCGGCAACCTCGACGTCGGGCTTCGGCTCGTCGAGAACCATCGGATGGGCCTCGACGATGCGCCGAATGGTCTTGGAGGCTACCGAGAGATCGTCGTCGTATCCTACGCCGAACATCATGTCGACTCGGCGTGTTTCGTTGGCGGTGTAGTTGGTGATGGTCTCACCCCAAACGGCCGAGTTGGGCACGATCACCCGCTTGTTGTCCACCGTGTGGAGCACGCTGGAGAAGAGGCCGATTTCCTTTACCACACCGGAGGTGCCGGCGATGTCCACCATGTCACCCAGCTTGAAAGGCCTGAAGATGAGGATCATGACGCCGGAGGCGAAGTTGGAGAATGTGCCCTGCATCGCCAGGCCGATCGCCAGAGATGCGGCGCCCAGGACCGCTACGAATGAGGCCGTCTGAATCCCGAACCGTGCGAGCACCGCCAGCACCACGAACACCATGATGGCGTAGTAGATCAGGCTGCTGAAGAACCGCACGAGGGAGGGGTCCAGCTTGTTCTCCAGGCCCGTCCGCGAAACCCGCCGAGACCACTTTGCGACCATGCGACCGACCACAAAGAGCGCGACGGCTCCGAGAATACGCAGGCCCCATGCCGTAGCGAGCTGTACCGCCTGATCCGCATAGTTGGCGAGATCGAGATCTTGCATGTTGGCTCCTTGGGTTCTGACGAGTATCCGGATACTGATAGATTCCTGGGCTTCTCAACCTGAGACCGCGTCGAGCCCCCAAGAGTCACGTCCATTGCAGATGTTTTCCAGGGCTGCCCTCCTGTTCATGGGAGTTGTCCTCTTCATGGCTCCCGGGGAGGCACTGAGCCAGCAGAGCTTCCGCGATGGCCTTGCCCATCCGCGACGGGTGCGCACGTTCATCGGTGTCTATCAGGAGCAAGAGGCGCCTTTTTCGACGCAACTGGTCCGTATGGGTCTGGGCGATGGCCTCTTCCTGTCGGCCGGCCGGCGTGGGGGCTTCTCCTATGAGTTGGAGTTGGCCGCGGCCGTTCGAGGTGAGTTCGATCTGGCCGTTTCGTCCTTCGACTTCCTGGTTGCGGACTTCATCGTCGGCTTGCCGCTGCGCTTCCGGGCCGGGAGCCTGGATGGGCGCATACGCCTGTATCACCAGAGCTCACATCTGGGAGATGATATCCTTCTCCGAGACGACGCCCTTGTGGGCCTGGACGGCGCCTTCGACTTCGAGGCGATCGAAGCATACCTGGGCTATGAGTTCGATTGGATGCGGCCCTATGCCGGGGCCGAGTACCGGTTCCGACGGACCCCATCCGAGCAGGACCCTTCGGTGCTCCACGCGG
>JAHEKK010000507.1 GCA_024638395.1 Gemmatimonadota bacterium
GATGGCTTCCCGACTCCCCAAGTATCGAGCCCCGTCCGGGCCCGGTTAACCGGTTCGTCTAGAGTGGCCTGGTCCGATGAAAGGTCGAAACCTGATCCGCACCTAGTCCGCGCTCCCGCCATCGATCGTCACCGACACCATCTTCACTTCTTCCACGGGACGGTCGCCTCGACCGGTCGCCACATTGCCGATGCTCCGAACCACCTCCAGACCCTCAACCACCTTCCCGAAGACTGCGTGGCGTCCATCCAGCCAAGGGGTTTCGGCCAGGGTGATGAAGAACTGTGATCCCCCCGTGTTCGGGCCGGCGTTGGCCATGGAGAGCACGCCTTCGGCGTCGTGGCGCAGGTCGGGGTGGAACTCGTCGGCGATCGTGTATCCGGGCCCCCCGGTTCCGGTGCCGGTCGGGTCGCCACCCTGGATCATGAACCCTTCGATGATCCGGTGGAAGATGATCCCGTCGTAGTACCCGTCCAGGATGAGCTTCTTGAAGTTGCCGGTGGTCACCGGCGCCCGATCTTCAAACAGCTCCACCTGAAACGACCCCAGATTGGTTTCGAACGTTGCGACGGCGTTGGCCATGAAGCGATTCCTCGAGATCGAGTCGATGCAGTGGGTAGGGGGTGCGGGCAAGGGGATCCGGACCGATGGCCACGACGCTACGCTGATGCGTCGGGAGCCTCGGCACGACCGCGCATGGCGCGGCGGAGTCTGGCACGGCGGGATACCGCTCGGGCAGGTGTGAGGTTCAGGGCGGCCGTGGCAGGTTCCTCGAGTGGAGGGGCCGCCGCAGGGACTCCGTGGACCATCTCCCGGAACAACCGCTGGTAGTCCTCCACGCAACGCTGAACACTGAAGCGCTCATGTATTCGGCGGGCGGCTCGGCTCCCCATGTCCCGGTAGGTTTCCGAATCGAGGGCGAGCATCCTCTCGAGACCTTCCGCAAGGGCGTCGGGGTCCTCGGGCGGCACCACGAAGCCGGTATCCCCGATGATCCGGCGAGCGTCGCCCACGTCCGTCGAGACGCAGGGTACGCCGGCTGCCATCGCCTCTCCGAGCACCAGCGGAAAGGCCTCGCTTCGGCTGGAGAGCGCCACCGTCGTGCAGGCGGCGTAGAATGCCGGCATGTCCCGCCGAAGTCCCAGCAGGCGGAACCGTTCCGGCCTGGGAGACCGGCGGATGTAGCGCTCCGCTGCCTCGTTCCCCTGGACCACGCCGGGGCCACACAGGAAGAAATAGGTGTCGGGGCGGAATTTCTGGAGTCGCAGCGCGGAGCGGAAGAAGTTCGGGAAGTCCTTCTCCGAGGTCCAGCGGCCGGCGATCCCCACCACGTCCGCCTCTTCGGTCACCCCCAGCTCCTGTCGGAGCTGGTTTCCGGCGTCGCATTTGTTGCGGAAGCGCTCGATGGGCGTGCCGTTCGGAATGATGGTCATGCGCGAGGAGGCAAATCCCATTTCCTCGTGCCGTCGGGCCGCGAACTCGGAACACGACACGATCCTGTCGGGCAGGAAATCCGATGTCGCCGCGAGGGCCCGCGTGAGGAGACGGGTCGTCAGCTTGAGTTTGGAACGGTCGGCCATCCCCGTGTGGATGCTCCACAGCAGGCGCGTCCTCCTGGACAGGAGGGTGGCTGCGGAACCGAAGACCGTACCGTGGGTGAGCCACGTCTGGACCAGGTCGGGTTCGAATTGCCTGATTTCCCGGGTAAGGCGCAGGAAATCCAGGGGAAGCCGGGGGCCCTTGAGATTGAGCGCCCGCAGGGAGCTATGCTTCTCGATCCGTTCGGCGAGCGCCCCCCGGCCGCGAAGGGAGACGACCCGATGTGAGAAGGCCCCGTGGTCGCTGTGCTCCAGGAGCCTGCAGAGCATGGTCTCGGCGCCACCTGTGGTCAGGCCGGAGATGATGTGAATTACTCTGGTTTTCCGATCCATCAACGGTCCGGCAAGGCGTAAGGTGGGCAGGCGGAAGATGCCCCACTTGGATGGGATGCGCAATCGTAGGGCGTCCACTTCCGCAGGTTCCCGACAGAGATGCGGAGGCGGCACTCGACGTCGTATCATCCTGTCATGACTCGATTCTCCAGCCATGCTTTCGCCTTCGGGATCGTCGCCCTACTGGCCGGTTGTACGCCTCCCCTCAGACTCACCCCGTCGGACGCCGACGTGGTTCTGTCCCGCCACAGCCTGGAGGCCGACAACCCGGCCCTGCCCGGATCCCATGCGTGGCAGACCCTCTACTACGGCAGTGGGACGGACAAGAACCGGGCCGAGTACCGGGACTCGGTGGCCATCGTCACGGAGACGGTGGACGGGTCTACGCTGGTCGACCTTGGAACGTCCGCCGACTCGCGGAACAGCTACTGGGGCTTCTCTCCGGATAGCCTGCCGATCAACGGACGGGTCTGGTATCCGGTGGGGGAGGGTCCGTTTCCCCTGGTGCTGGTCGTTCACGGGAACCACAACGAGAAGGAGTTCTCGGATCCCGGATACGATTGGCTGGGTGAGCTTCTGGCAAGCCGCGGCTACATCCTGGCTTCGGTGGACATGAACTTCATCAACGGTGGAATCCGGGAGGAGAATGACGCTCGCGGCTGGCTCCTCCTGAAGCATCTCCAGGCGTGGCAGGAATTCAATGAGGAGGGACCCTTCGACGGCATCGTGGACATGGAGAACATCGCCGTCATGGGGCATTCTCGAGGGGGCGAAGCGGTCGGCCACGCGGCGGCCTTCAACCGGCTCTCCCACTACCCGGACGACGCGAGCCTGACGTTCGAGTTCGGATTCGACATCAAGGCCGTCGTGGCCATCGCACCGGTGGACGGCCAGTACCTTCCGACCGATCGCCTCGTTCCGGTTGAGAACGTGAACTATCTGGTATTCCACGGGTCCCACGACGGAGACGTCACGAGCTTTCACGGACTGCGGCAGTACAACAGGGTCCGCTTCACGTCAGAGGGGGACTGGTTCAAATCGGCGGTTTACGTCTACCGAGCGAACCACGGTCAATGGAACACGGTTTGGGGGGCCCACGACAACGGGCCCAGGAGCCCTCGCATCCTCGATCTTCGAGGCCTGCTTCCGGCGGAGGATCAACGGGAATTCGGTCGGGTCTTCGTTTCCGCGTTCCTGGACGTCACCCTGAAGGGCCAGGAGCAGTACCGGCCCCTGTTTCGGGATCACCGGGTCGCGGGCAATTGGCTTCCCAAGACCATGTACATCACCCGCTTCCAGGAGAGCAGCTTCCGACCCCTGGCCGACTTCGAAGAGGATATCGACGTGACCACGGGGGCCCGCCCGGGAGTTGCGTTGAGGGCCCAGGACCTTCAGACCTGGCGGGAGGGCCAACTCCAGTTGCGGTCCAGCAATCGAGCCAACACCTCGTCATCGCAGGTCAACCAGGCCGTTTGGCTGGGCTGGAACAACAGGGTCGA
>JAHEKK010000508.1:0-2504 GCA_024638395.1 Gemmatimonadota bacterium
ACAGTACGACGCCAACCAGGCACCCGATCAGCAGAGCGCCCACCCGGGTCAGGGCCTGGGCTTTGTCCTGCAATCCCGCTTCGCGAATGGCCTGCGCTACGCCTTCTCCCTTCGTGTATCCCGCCGACCAGCCCCAGATTCGCAGGAATCCGTGCCCCGCATTGTACGCGATGAGAAAGATCAGGACGACCACCAGTCCAGGAACGTCGAGGACCACGAGTACGAGGGCCGTGAGCGAGAGCGTGGGCACCCATCCAACCCAGACGAGGTTGTCACCGATCGCACCCAGCGGGCCGCGGACAGCGGTCTTGAATCGTCGTATCCGGTCGGGTTCGTGGCCGTCGACCTCCATGCGGGCCACGGCGCCGAGACCCATGGTGGCCAGGTAGGGGTGGGCGTTGAAGGGCTCCAGGTGCCGCGCCGTGGCCGCATCCTCTCCACCGGAGCCGTGGCACCATCTCAGAACGGGTTCCAGCGCGAAGGCGAAGCCGTGCCCTACCATCGTCCGGGGATTCCATGACGCCTGGATGAGGAGCGAGCGTGCCAGGACCCGGGCGCTGACGGTCAGCGGAAGGCGTCTCAAGCCACGACTCCAACGATCAGTCCGATCACGAGGCCACCGGCGGCCCAAGCGCCAAGGCGCCTGACTCCACCGAGAACCGCGAGCAGGGACCCCAGGGGCAGGCATCCGGCGAGGAGGAGCAAGAGCCAAGTCGCCCGGTGACTCAACGGCCATGGCTCCAGGTTGGGAACGAGGCCCTGGGCGATGGCCATGCCAAGGGCCGCGATGACGAGGCCTCGAACGCCCGCGAGTAGAACCCCACCCCACTGGGCAAGCTGGAGACGCCGGCGAACGCGGGTCGTCCGGGCGTCGGGCAGCCACCGTGGGGTCCAAGCCCTCGAGGCCTCCTGCAGCCATCCACCGAGGAGGCTGAAGGCCAGGGCGAAGAACACGCCGAGGGGGACCGCTCCGGCGGGATTGAGCTGCAAGACCGACGCCAACGCGCCCGCTCCCGGAGCCGCAGCCGCCATGCCCGTCCCCCCGGCCAGTTGAGCCGCGAACACCCCTACGACCGTGGCCGGGCCCGGCTCGGGATACCGGCCACCTCCGACGGGGATCGCCGGAAGGTGGTACAGCTCCACCAGGGCGCCGACCGCGGCGCCGAGTCCCACGTCGCCGGTCGCGGCCCCTGCGAGCACGCCGGTGATGAGGGGTCGTGACAACATGAACTGCCCCAGGGCCGTTCCGTCCATCCCGACCAGGAAGGCGAGGCCGAGGAGGATTCCCCACTCACCCACGGGCAGGGGTCTCGCCGGAGCCCGACTGGCTCCCGTTGCCGAGGATCTCCGCGGCATCGACAGGACTGGAGGAGGGCAGATCCCTCCCGTACACCCGGACGCCTCGCTCACGAAGAACCTTCACCGCCGCTCGGTCGCCCTCGTCGAGATAGAGGTAACTCCGGACGGCGGAGGATCCCTCCTTGTGATGCAACATGCCCAGGTTCAGCGCGTCGCCCGCCTCCCAAGCGGCCGGGTCGACGGCCATCGCCGCCGTCAGATTCCGGAAGAGCACCACGGTCGTGGTGGGGTCCTGGCGGAGCTCACGCAATACCTGGAGCCCCTCGGCCACCCGGTGGAAGCGCGCTTCCGACTTGGGGGGAACCGCCAATCGGTAGAGGTCCTGCTCCCATTCCGAGTCGGCGAGGTCATCGTCGAGGACGACGTACCGGCGGGATCGTAGATGGTTGCCCCACGCGATGACCACCTGGCCGTGGATCAGGCGCTCATCAACCCGTAGGAGGGCGATAGCCATGGATTCCGTTGCGTCCCTTTTCCATTACACGAAGTACCAGCTCGTCGAGTCCAAGGGCCCTCTTGAAGACGAAGTCTAGGAGCATGGGCAGATTCACTCCCGAAACAACGGCCACGCCTTCCGATTCCCGAGCCACCAGCATGGCCGCGAGGTGAGCGCTCCCGCTGGGCAGGTCGGTGAAGACGATCTGTCGCCCCGCGCCAAAGGCCTCTCGAATGGAGGCACAGAGGGCATCCCGGCCGAGTCCTTCGTTGGAAATCGGCACCAGGGCATCGGGCTCCACTCCCGCAATGCCCCGGACGGCCTCGACAAGATTGGCCGCCAGGGCGCCGTGGGCGACCACGATGCCCCGAATCTCCCCCTCACTCATAGTCTTCCACCAGCTGGGCCGATCGCGTCGCCCGGAGAATCCGTTCCTGGAAGCGCGCCGGCGAATCCACACCTGCATAGACCAGGAGCTGATTCATGGCGATGACCTCGCTGATGACCGTGAGATTCTTACCCGGGTTCAACGGGATTGTGACTCGCGGGAGGTCGACGCCCAGAATCGTCTCGACACCCCGATTCAGTCCGGTGCGGTCGTAGTCGGCGCTCTCGTCCCAGGCCTCGAGGGATACCACGACCTCGACCCGTTTCTGCTGGCGCGTGGCCCGGGTTCCGAACATCGAACCGAGGTCGATGAAGCCGATCC
>JAHEKK010000508.1:2514-3430 GCA_024638395.1 Gemmatimonadota bacterium
CCCTGGAGCTCGTGGCCCCTTCCGATGAGCACGTCGTTGCCTCGCCTGGAGACGAACACGAGGTCGTCGGCCACGAACCGGTGACCGCGTTCGACCAGGTCCAGCACGGTCTCGGATTTCCCGATTCCGCTCTCCCCGACGAACAGCAACCCGACTCCGTATACGTCCGCCAGCGACCCGTGAACCGTCGTGGTGGGGGCCAGGGCATCCTCGAGGTACGGCTTGATCAGACGGTAGAAGTCTCCGGTGATGAGGTTCGAGCGGAACACGGGCACCCCCGAGTCTCCCGCCCGCTCCAGGAAGTAGGAAGGCACTTCGAGTCCCCGGGTCACCACCAACGCGGGGATGTCGTGGGTCAGGACACCGGCCAGGCGGGCCGATGCGACCTCTGCGCCAAGGGTGGCCAGAAACGACATCTCGGTCTGGCCGAACACCTGGATGCGACCGCGAGGAAAGCCTTCGGTGTAGCCCGCAAGGCTCAGCCCGGGACTGGAAACATCGGGATTGGAAACGGTGCGATCCAGGGCGTCCCCCCCCGTCACGACTTCGATCGCCAACACCTCACCCCTTGCTTCAAGCAGCCGCGCCAGGGTGATCTCAGCGTTCATGGGGACCGCAATCGGGGAGGGCAGGTGCTCAACCGGGGAAGTCCGCCGGTTCGGCCTGATGATCGCGGCGCTTCTGCTTGTCCTTTCGGAGGATGCGGCGAATCCGGTCGTCGGCTTCGTCCAAGGCGCTCCGGAAGTCCGCTCCCTCGCCTCGCACGGCTACGGGCTCCTGACGGTCCCTCCAGACCTGGATGTCCACGGTGTGGGCCGCCCCCGACAACTCGAACACGAGTCGGGCATGGGAGGAAGTCCCGTCGTAACGGGGCCACTTCTCGGCGAGGGATTCTGCCTTCTCACGCACCACGTCG
>JAHEKK010000509.1 GCA_024638395.1 Gemmatimonadota bacterium
GACGGTCCGTCGGATGAGCACGGTGGGAGCCGTCTCTCCGGATGGTCGTATGCCGGCTCCGATGCCGACCGCGGCTCCCGTTTTGACGAACGCTCGACGATCCACTGGCTGCCTCCAATCGAGGGACTGTGTCGTTGCCGGGACGGAGTTGGCTCACGCTGGCCACGCCTCGCGTCCGCCCTTGCCGGCGTCTCCAAGGGCGAAGGTAGCCGGACCCCCAAGGGCCTTCCAGGTAGATCGGATTCCGGTACGCATCCTGCACCTGAAGAGACGCGAAAGCGGCATCGGGGAATCCCGGTTCCCGGAAACGAGGAGATGCTCAATGAGATGGAAGCGAGCTCGCCGGCCGGTCCGGCACGCTGTCGAGGCCGTACGCCCTGCGCCCAGGCCCCTCCGAAAGCCGTTGGAATCCCGCTTCCATGCGGAGAACGGGCCGCTTCCGGAGTGGCACCCTCGCCGGGAGAGGCGCTCTCCGATTCCGGCCAGCCGGTCCGACAAGCCTTCGTGAGATCCGCCCTGGTCTCGGTCACGGCGCTGTCCCCTGTCGTGGACAATCTTTTCCGGCGAGTGACACTCCGTGCCTCCCGGCCCCGGGGTAGGGGGCGTCGGGGAGAGACGGCTCCGTGACCTCCCGGCGTTCACAGGACGCAAGTCAGGTCTCTCCCCTTCTTGGCCTGGCCATGGGGGGTCTCTTCGCCGCCGTCGGCCTGACGGTGGTCTTCGTCAGTCTGGGATGGATCCATGTGGACCCCTCTTCCGTCCACGCCCCCATGTGGGTGCTGGGTCTGGCAGGGGGGATGTTCCTGCTCCCGGGTCTACTCCTGTGCTACTACGGCATCCGGAACGGACAGGCACGTGACGGGACCGTCCCGAAGGAGAAGCCCTGGGGCGGGCCTGGCTGGTTCGTCGGCGCCGTGATGATCACGGCGTTCGCGGCGATGGCCCTGTGGATCGGCTTCGGCGACGGGCCTCGCGAGTTCAGTGGTGGCGTCACCGGGTCGGAGCGAGAGGGCCGGGTCGTGTTCGGGGGCGCGGGGCTCCTGTGCGCGACGCTCGCGGTGTGGGTCTGGTTCCGCGGTCTGAAGGAGATCTTCCAGGGCCGGGACTGAAGCGCCACACTTCGGGGTGCCCATCCCTCCACCGAGCCTCGTCATTCTGGCCGCCGGCCGGTCACGTCGGTACGGCCGGCTGAAGCAGCTCGACCCCATCGGTCCCGGTGGCGCTGCCCTCCTGGACTATTCCATATACGATGCCGTGGAGGCGGGCTTTGGGTCCATCGTCATCGTCGTGGCTCAAGGGAGAGAGCCGGAGTTCGATGAGCACCTGGAGGCTCCGCGGAGGGCAGGGATCGATATCCGCCTGGCGGTCCAGGACGATCGCGGCCCCCTCGTGGACCCCCGGTGGGCATCGGTGCGCCAGAAGCCCTGGGGAACCGGATATGCGCTCTTGTGTGCCCGCGGCTCGGTGACAGGCGCCTTCGGAGTCTGCAACGCCGACGACTTCTACGGCGCCGGGGCTTTCGAGACGTTGGTCGAAGCCCTCGGCCGCGGCGGCCCAGCCGCCTGCATCGTGCCCTTTCTCCTGCGCGAGACCCTCTCGGAACGAGGGGGAGTCTCCCGGGGACTCTGCCGCGTCTCCGACGAAGGCAGGTTGCTCGATATCCACGAGGGGCTGGAGCTACGGCGCAGCGATGAGGTCGATGCATCCGCCGTCGTCGGCGTGGACGTGCGGGGGCATGCCCTCACCACCTCCCTCGACGCCCCCGTAAGCATGAACCTCTGGGGGTTCCAGCCGACGGTATGGCCCCTCCTGGGTGCCGGCTTCGAGGAGTTCCTAGCTGGTTCGCCAGGCGAAGAGGACGAGTTCTACCTCAGCGAGTTCGTCGGAAGGGCCATCGACCGGGGGTTGGTCGCCTGTGATGTTCTTCCGGCGGGCAGCGGCTGGCTTGGCGTCACCTTCCCCGGCGACCGGGCCCCCGTTGCGGAGGCTCTTGCGAAACGGACGGAATCGCGGCCCTATCCGCCACGGCTCTGGGGTCCTACAACACCTGAAACAGGCGGCGACGAATGCAGTTGACCACACTGGATTGGCTCGTCATGGCCCTCTACGGGCTGATCGCCCTCTCCCTGGGTCTCTGGTTCGCCCGGCGTGCCGGAGCGGGCACGGAGGAGTTCTTCCTCTCCGGCCGCAAGCTGAGTTGGTGGCTCCTCGGTACATCCATGGTCGCGACCACGTTCTCGACCGACACCCCCAATCTCATCGCGGACTTCGTCCGCAGCGGGGGGGTGGCCCAGAACTGGTCGTGGTGGGCATTCCTGATCACCGGCATGTGCACGGTGTTCTTCTACGCGAAGCTGTGGCGCCGCTCCGGAGCCCTGACGGACATCGAGTTCTATGAGCTCCGGTACTCCGGCAAGCCGGCAGCCTTTCTCCGAGGGTTCAGGGCGGTCTACCTGGGCGTGTTCTACAACGTGATGATCATTGCCACGGTCACCCTGGCAGCGACGAAGATCAGCGGGGTTCTACTGGGACTGAGCCCCGTAACGACGGTCCTCATCGCCGGATCGGTGACGATGCTGTACTCGGCCACGTCGGGCCTCTGGGGCGTGGTGGTCACGGACCTGGTGCTCTTCGTGATTGCCATGATCGGCTCCGTCGCAGCGGCCTATTACGCGCTACAGCAGCCGGAGGTCGGGGGGCTGGCAGGGCTGATCTCCCACCCCGATCTGCAGGCCACCATGAGGTTCTTTCCGGATTTCTCGGATCTCAGCGTGGCGGCAGGCGTCTTCATCGTCCCCATCGCCGTCCAATGGTGGAGCGCCTGGTACCCGGGGGCGGAGCCCGGTGGTGGAGGATATGTCGCGCAGCGTATGCTGGCGGCAAAAGACGAAAAGGAGTCCATGAAGGCGACGCTCTGGTTCAACATCGCCCACTACGGTCTTCGGCCCTGGCCGTGGATCATCGTCGCCCTCTGTTCGATGCTCGTCTATCCGGACCTCGCCTCCATCGCGCTGGCGTTCCCCCAGGTCGACCCCTCACTCATCGGGAACGACCTGGCCTATCCGGCCATGTTGGTCTTTCTCCCCCACGGCCTCCTCGGGCTCGTCGTTGCCTCTCTCGCGGCGGCCTACATGTCGACCATCAGCACCCAGCTGAACTGGGGATCTTCCTACGTCGTCGGGGACGTGTATCGCCGCTTCATCAACCCCGACGCCGGCGAAAAGGAGCTCGTCCGGGTCGGGCGCCTCAGCACGGTGGTGCTCATGATCCTGGGTGCCTACGTCGCCCTCGAGCTGGACACTGCGGGGCAGGGGTTCCAGATCCTCCTGCAGATCGGCGCCGGAACGGGACTCATCTACCTGCTCCGTTGGTTCTGGTACCGGATCAACGTCTGGAGCGAGTTGTCCGCCATGATCATCTCCTTCCTCG
>JAHEKK010000029.1 GCA_024638395.1 Gemmatimonadota bacterium
GCCACCAGCACGGCGACCAGAACTCCCAGGGTCCGGCTGCGGAACATTCCCCTCCCTCGGCTTTTGCGCGGCAACGCTCCCGCAAAGGTAGAGCCGGCGGGTGGGGAGGCCAACGGAGCCACACGACTGGGCCGGACCCGCCCGGAGCCCGGCTCAGTCCTCCCGCAGCGCGACCACCGGATCCACCCGGACCGCCCGTAGCGCCGGGACCAGCGAAGCCACACACGCCACCGCCACGAAGAGGGCCGCGGTGGTCACGAACGTGACCGGGTCCGTGGGGCTCACACCGACGAGAAGCGACTCCATGACGCCGGTGAGGAGGAGGGCCGTGGGGATGCCGATGGCGACGCCGGCCACGGCGAGGGTGAGGCCCTGACGAAGGACGAGACGTACGATGCTGCGCCCTTCGGCGCCGAAGGCCATCCGGACGCCGAACTCCCCCGTCCGCTGGCGAACCGTGTAGGACAGCACGCCATAGAGGCCCACCGCGGCCAGGGCCAGGGCCAGGAGACCGAACGCGCCGATGAGGACCAGGGCGAACCGGGTTCCTCCCCCCGCCTCGTGGACCCTCGACTCCATGTCCCTCACGTCATCCAACGGAATCAGGGGGTCCAGCGAGGCCACCGCCCGCCGGATCTGCGGAACCAGGAGATCGGGGCGCCCTCCGGTCCGGATGGCCCATGTCATCGCACCGAAGCTCCCCAGATACCGGTCGGTGAAGTAGAGCGTCTCCATGCCGTCGGCGGCGAGGGTCTGGTGCCGTTGATGAGCCACGACGCCGATGACGTCGACCCAGACCGGGTCCGGCCCCAGGGGCCGCACGAGTAATCGTTTTCCGACAGCGGATTCACCGGGCCAGGTCTTCTCGGCCAGCACATTGTCCACCACCACGTTGGGAAGGCTGTCGTTGAAGTCGGCCTCGTCGAACGTGCGGCCGGCGATCAGCCGCGTCCCCATGGTCTCGAAGTAGCCCGGAACCGTGGCCCGGTAGCCGCCCTGTCGATAGTTGCGCTCGTCTTCCAGCGCCGACTCGGTTCCGTACCGCCCGTTGAAGGGCTGTCCGCTGAGCGGGAACGGGAAGACGCCGCCCACCTCCTCCGCCCCCGGGATCGCACGGAGGGACTCGAGGAGTTGCATCGTGAATGCTGCCCGTTGCGTCGCCTCCGGATACCGGGCAAACGGCACGTTCGTGGTGAACGTCATCAAGCCCGCCGGGTTGTAACCGGGGTCGCTCTGGGCCAGCGCCCGGTAGCTCCGCACCATCAGGCCGGTACCGATGAGGAGCACCAGGGACAGGGCCACCTCGAGGACGACCGCTGCGCTCCTCAGCCGCTTGGCTCCAGCGCCGCCGCCGCCTCGTCCCCGCTCACCCAACACACTGCTGAGCTCGAATCTCGACGCCTGGACGGCCGGCAGGATCCCGAACACCAGCGCCGCACCCGTCGCCGCGAGAACCGTGAAAAGCAGCACGGTGCCGTCCAGGGAGACCGTGGCCAGCCTCGGGAGCGTGGCAGGCCCGAAAGCCTGGAGCGCCTCGATGCCCAGCTGGGCGATCACGAGCCCCACCAGCCCCCCCAGCGCCCCGATGAGAAGGCTCTCGGTGATCAACTGACGGAACAGCCGTACCCGGTTGCCCCCCATGGCGGCCCGCACGGCGAGTTCCCGTTCCCGGGCCGAGGCCCGGACGATCAGCAGGTTGGCCACATTGGCGCATGCGATCAGCAAGACGAAGAGGACGGCGCCCAACAGGGCCAGGATGACGGGCCGCACGTCCCGGGTCACATCGACCATGAGGGGCACGGCGCGCTGCCGGTACCCGAGGGTGTTGTAGATCGCGAACTGTTCCGAGAACCGGGCCGTGGCCCCGTCCAGCTCCGCCTGCGCCTGAGACACCGAGGCGCCGTCGCGCAGCCGACCGAGTACGGTGATGAAGACGTTGTTTCTAGGCGAGTTGTCGAAATCGAGACGCATGGCCCCCCATAGATCAGGCCTGGGATCCACATTGGCCTGGGGCGGCAGCCACAGCTCGAAGTCCGGGGGCATGACGCCGACGATCTCCGAGCTCACGCCGCCTACATCGACAGTGCGGCCCAAGACGCCGGGATCTCCACCGAAGCGGCGTTGCCAGAGGCCGTGACTCAGGATGACCGAGTTGGGGAGGGTCGGAGGGGCCGTGCCCGGGGTTCCCGCTGCGGCCGGGGCTCCGTCCTCCGGGACGAACGTCCGACCGAGCTGGGGGGAAATGCCGAGGACGTCGAAGAAGTTGGTGGTGACGCCCGCCGTGGAGATCTGGACCGGATCGCCTTCCCCCGTGAGGGGCTGCCGGAAGGTCACGACGCCCCCCAGGGCCTCCAGCGCAGACGTCTGCTCCCGGAGGTCTCGCAGCTCCGGCGGCGAGTACGGGAAGAACTCGACGTCCCGGGTCTGGAGCTCGGCCCACACCGTGACCAACCGGTCCGGTTCATCGTAGGGAAGGTCTTCCAGGAGAACCGAGTCCACCACACTGAAGATGGCCGAGTTCGCACCGATGCCGAGAGCAATCGTGATCACGGCGACCAGGGTGAACCCCGGGTTCTTCACGAGCGTCCTGACGCCGTACCTGAGATCCTGCAGCCATGTTTCCATCGATCCCGCACCACCCTTCCCCAGTGTATTTCGGTTTCCGCGACGGGCGCGACGGCGCTCACTGAGCCCGCCCCCCACAACGTCCCACAGCGTTCCCACCCAGAGCCCGTAGCGGAAGCGTCCTTTCGTCCGCAGCAGATAGACGAAGGCGTCTTCCATGTCCGCGCCGTAGCGCTCCCTGAACGTCGGGGGATAGGCACGGAGCAGGAGCCGATAGAGCCGCCGGGCCCACCTCATGATCCGGCCCGGGCCGTCTCGGATCCCACGGGCGCCCCGCCGGGCATCAGGCCTCCCGGGGCCGGCGGGCAGACTTCTGGATCCCCTGCGCCCGTTCCACCTGTCCCGCCACTCGCATGGCTTCGGCGGCGGCTACCCGGCGGCCCAGATCGGTGATGGCGTAGCTCCGGCGACCCTCGCTCTCTCCCCCCTCCTCGGCGAGAAGCCCCTCGTCCACGAGCCGGGCCACAGCCCGATACAGGGTGCCCGGATGAACCCGGCGGGGGGACGCCTCGTTCACGGCCTGCATCACCGCGTAGCCGTGAAGCGCGCCGTTCCGAAGGGCCAGGAGGATCTCGAAAGCGACCGGAGTCAGGGGAAGAAACGTCTTGGGTTCCAAAGGGTGCCTCGTGTATTCGCCCAGGGAGAATTCGCTTTAGGCGAATATCAAACCATGGCGCCACGTAGGCAAGCCGCCCCGGGCCCGAAGCGTCCCCGGAGCCGTCGCGACCGGAGGTTCGGGGCCTCTAGCGAGAAGAAAAGACAAAGGCCGCCCTGGACTTTCATCCAGGACGGCCCGTCAGGGTGGTCGGCGGAACCTCGAGCTCGCTTTTGATACGGGTCGTTTAGTGTCATTTGCAGCCGGGTCCGCCGACGCAATCAAGAATGTCGGCCGCTTGCGCCCTCGACTTGAGTACGATCATTTCCGGCCTATCCTGACGGGCCGTCCCATCGCACTCTGCGACGCGACCCCGTCATGAGCCGATTCAGCAGAAAGGGGTGCGTCCCCGACCCGCGGACGGACACGGTGGATTCAGAACATGATCGCGAGGGTCATGAAGACCCCAGCAACCCCAGGCCAAGTGACCCCATGAGCCAGCAAAGACTGATCGTCGTAGGAGACCGGGTCCTCATCGAACCGGCGGAAGGGGAGGAGCGGACCAAGGTGGGCCTGTACCTCCCTGCGACTGCCGTGGACAAGCAGTCCGTCCAGAGCGGCAGGGTCGTGGCCACCGGGCCCGGCACCCCCATCGGGGCGCCAACGGAGTTGGACGAGGAGCCGTGGAAGATCGGATCCGGCGAAGCACGGTACCTGCCCGTACAGGCCAAGACCGGGGACTACGCCATCTTCTTCCGGAAGGCGTCCGTGGAGATCTCGTTCGAGGGCAGGCAATACCTGGTCGTGCCCCAGGCGGCCATCCTGGCCCTCATCCGGGACATGGACAGCGACCTGGACGAATCAGACTTCGGAGACGACGACCCGCTGTTCTGATCTGGTGCTCTAGTTCGGTGCCGCCGGCGCCAGGCGACGGACCCGGATGTTCCGGAACCAGACCGGGTCGCCATGGTCCTGGAGGCCCAGGTGCCCCTGTGCCGCCTTACCGTAGCCCGGCCACTCCGTGAACTTGGAATCCGCCACCAGCGCTTGCCACTCCGGCGAGCCCAGGGTGTAGCTCACCACTCGTTCACCGTTGAGCCAATGCTCGACATCGGAGCCACGCACAACGATCCGGGCCTCGTTCCACTCGCCCACGGGCCGGGTGAAGTCCTCCGGGGGTGCATGCAGCGCGTAGTTCGCACCGGCTGACGTGAGGGGTGAGCGCCCATCGGGATGCCGATCGTTGTCCAGGATCTGCATCTCCGGACCCGTCCAGAACGCATATCGACCCTCCTCGATCACCCGGTAGAAGATGCCGCTGTTGCCGCCTGAATCGATCCTCCACTCCAAGGCGAGCTCGAAGCTCCCGAACTGGTCCGTAGTGATGAGATCCCCGCCCTCACCCCCTGGAGCAAAGGCGAGGACCCCGCTCTCGACCGTCCACCCTTCGGGCACGTCCTGGCTCATGTAGCCGCGCCATCCATCGAGAGACGCCGAAAGCAAACGCCACCCCTCAGCGATCTCCGGGGGCGTCAGCCGGGTCAGCGCCGCTCCCTCGGAGCCGTCCACACCGCGGGCGGCCTGCGTGGGCTCACCCGGCGGACCCGCGTCGGGCGCGGGGGAACCCCCACAGCCACCCCCAAACCCGAGGCAGGCAGAGACGACCAGGGCCCGGGGCCAGGCCGGGCCCGGGTTGGGCGAGAGGGTCCGATACTGGCGAGACCGATCGATCATGATGGTGTTCCCTTCCTGTGGGCCCATGTCAGGAGTCCCCCAAAAAAGCCGCATCGAAGTCCACCGAGGCCGGGGGAAAGTCGAGGCGCCGGACGAACTCACACGCCTCGCGGGCGCCGTGCTCCCGGTCCATTGCGCTGTCCTCCCATTCGACCGACAGCGGCCCCGTGTACCCCACGCGGTTCAGGGCTCGAATCACGCCCTCGAAGTCCACGCGGCCCCGGCCCAGAGACCTGAAATCCCAATACCGGCGGCCGTCGCCAAAGTCGGTGTGGCCCCCGAAGACGCCGGCGGTGGTCGGCACGTCCGACCACCACACGTCCTTCATGTGCGCGTGCACGATCCGGCTTCCGAACCGGTCGATGAACCCGAGGTAGTCCACGCCCTGGTAGGCGAGATGGCTGGGATCGTAGTTGAAGCCGAAGCGGGGATGCCCGTCCACCGCAGCCAACGCCCGTTCCGCCGACACGATGTCGAAGGCGATCTCCGTGGGATGGACTTCCAGAGCAAACGTCACGCCCTCCGTGTCGAACACGTTCAGGACCGGGGTCCATCGCTCGGCAAAGGACTCGTAGCCGCGTTCGATCCAGTCCTCGGGCACGGGGGGAAAGGAATACAGGAAGGGCCAGATGGCGCTCCCGGTGAATCCGTTCACTACCTCCACCCCGAGGCGGGACGCCGCCCGGGCGGTATTCATCATTTCTTCGGCAGCGCGCTGGTTCACCGCAGCCGGATCGCCGTCTCCCCACACGCGCTCGGGCAGGATTCCCCGGTGCCGCTCGTCGATGCCGTCGCACACCGCCTGGCCGACCAGGTGATTGCTTATGGCGTGGACCTCGAGGCCGAACCGGGCGAGGAGCTCATGGCGGCCCGCGCAGTACGCCGGATCGCGCAGGGCCGCCTCCACGTCGAAGTGATCCCCCCAGCAGGCCAGCTCGAGACCCCCGTACCCCCACGAGGCCGCCTTTTCGGCCAGAGTCTCCAGCGGCAGGTCGGCCCATTGGCCCGTGAACAACGTCAGGGGACGATTCACAGCGACACCCAACCATTCTGTTCTGCGGACCTTAATGCGGCCTCGATGAACCGCATCCCCCGAACGCCCTCGCGCACCGAAGGGAAGTCCAGGTCGAGGGGCTCGGGCGGTGTGCCGGCCAGGACCGCACCGATGGTACGGCCTGCGTTCCGGTAGATGTTGGCAAAAGCCTCGATGAACCCCTCCGGATGTCCAGGCGGCAATCGGGTGTTGTGAAGGCTGGGCTCGGAAAGGTAGGCGCTCCCCCGCGTCCGCACCTCGGCCGGCCCGTCGGCGAGAAGCACCCGGAGCTCGTTGGGGCGTTCTTGCCGCCAAGCCAGGCCGGCCTCGTCGCCGTAGATCCGGAGGCTGAGGCCGTTCTCCTCTCCGACCGATACCTGGCTCGTGACGTAGACGCCCCGGGCGCCCCCACCGTAGCGCACCAGCACACTGGCGTCGTCCTCGAGGACCCGCCCCTCGACAAAAGACGTGAGGTCCGCGCACAACGACTCGATCTGAAGGCCCGTCACGTATCGAACGAGGTTGTCCACGTGGGAGCCGATGTCGCCGAGTGCGGACGAAGGTCCCGCCCGGTCCGGATCCTGGCGCCATTCGGCCTGCTTCTGCCCCGACGCCTCGATGGGCTGATGCAACCAGCCCTGGGAGTATTCGGCGACCACCTTCCTGACCCGGCCCAGCCGCCCGATACGGACCAGCTCCCGCGCTTCCTTCACCATGGGATAGCCGGTGTAGTTGTGGGTCAGCGCGAAGACGAGGCGGGTGGATTCCACGAGTTCCGCCAGGGCCTCGGCTTCCTCGGCGTTCGTGGCCAGAGGCTTGTCGCAGATGACGTGAATGCCGGCCTCGAGAAAGCGCCGTGCCACGGGCACGTGGAGGTGGTTGGGCGTCACGATGGACACCACCTCGATGCGGTCGTCCGGAGCGAGTCGCGCTTCCTCCTCCGCCATGTCCGCCCAGCTCCCGTAGGTGCGCGAGGCGTCCAATCCCAGGATGGCGCCTTGCTTGAAGGACCGTTCGGAGGTCGAGGCAAACGCCCCGGCCACGAGCTCGAACTCACCGTCGAGGGCCGCGGCCCTCCGGTGAACGTCGCCGATGAAGGCTCCCGGACCCCCACCGACCATTCCGTACCGCAGCCTGCGGCCCAACCTGGGATTCACGGCGCCTCAGATCCGCTCGATCCGGTATCCGCCGCTTCTGCGTTCTGCGACGAACATCGCACCGAACACCAGCACGAGAACGCCGCACAACGGAACGACATACCGGAAGGACACGAGGCCGCCGTGGTTCTCCGCCGGCCCGAGGAGAGCGGCGGCCCGGTCCACCGACGGTGCCGTGGAGCCGGAGGACGTGATGGCTCGAAGGGCGTTGGCCGTGGCCCCCGACGGAAGCTGGTCCGTTTCCTCGTAGGCCTCGAGCACACCGTTGACCGCGGCCTGGGCGATCCGCAGGTCGTCCCCCTCGGGCCCGGGCGTGCGGAGGGCCTGACTCTCGAGGGCCCCCGAAGCCTGCACCAGGAGCTCCACCGTCTCCATGGTCGGGAGGACCTCATGGACGTAGCGATCGGCGACCCGCCCCATCCAGGGAGCGGTCACGAGACCCACGGTGGCCATGCCGACCGTGCCCATCAGTCCGAGGCCCAGCGCCCCACTGCGGGGAATCCTCTCCGACACGAAGCCGAGCATGGTCGGCCAGAAGTAGCAGACGCCCAATGCAAAGACGGTGGCGGCGGCCATGATCGAGACCCCCGACCCCCCCTGGCTCATCCACCAGAGACCGATTCCCGAGAGGACGGCGGAGGCCGCCAGGATGCCGGTCGGCGAAAGACGGTGGACCACCGTGCCTGCTTTGTACCGCATCACGGCCATGAGCCCGTTGATGTACACGAGCACCAGGATTCCGGCCATCCCACCCGCTTCGAGCACGGCGGGGACCCACCGGTTGGGGCCGAGCTCGATGGACGCGGTAATGGCCATGCAGGCGAGCATCAAGAGCATCAACGGGGTGGTGAACGTGGCCTTGAACATCTCGCCCATCGACACCCCGGACTGCACACCCTCGGTAGCGGGGAAGCGTTGTCCAAGCAGCAGGACGCCGTACGCCAGCGTCGGGATGAGGATCAGGGCGAGCTTCACTTGCCAGGACGTGATCCCGATCTGGTCCAGGCCAAACGCGGCCAAACCGCCGAGGACGATGCCACCCGGGAACCAGACGTGGAACTGGTTGAGCTTGACTGTCTTGTTGTCGGGATAGATGGCGGCGACCAGAGGATTGCATGCCGCTTCGACCAGGCCGTTGGCCATCGAGATGATCAAAGCTCCGGCAAACAGCGACAGGAATCCCCCGGCCATGATCATGACCAGCGATCCGGCGAAATGCCCGACCCATGCCAGCCTCAGGAGGAACCGCATTCCCAGGGTGTCGCAGAGCGGAGAGAAGATCAGTTGGGAGACCGCGAAGCCCCAGAGCGCCGCTCCGCCGATCCAACCCACCTGCGCGTTCGTGAGTACGAACTCGCCCTTCAAGGCGAACATGACGGCGCCGACGGTGGCGAACGCGACCGACGTTGCGATGAGGGCGACGCAGCTCCCTAGAAAGAGCCGTCGCGCGTCGACCGGGTCAGTGGCCACCGGGGCTGATGCCAGTTCGCTCAAATCGCTCCCCTACGCTCCCTCAGGAGCCTGTCAGATAACGGTAGCTGGCCGTGATGGAGGCCAGAGGATCATCGGGATTGTCGTGTTCCACGAAGGCGTGCTCCAGCCCCGCCTGGTCCGACTCGGCAAAGATCGCCGCCCATTCGATGACGCCGGCCCCGACGTCCGTCATGCCTCCCTGAGCATCCAGATCCTTCACGTGGCAGAGGCGGAACCGGCCGGGGTATTCCCGAAACAGGGCGAGGGGATCGGCGCCTCCCACCCGGGCCCAGTGAAGGTCGATCTCCAGGTCCCCGAACTCGGGGTCCAGCTCCGACGCGAGGATGTCGAAGCCGTGGGTTCCCTCGAGGGGCTCGAACTCGAAGGCGTGATTGTGGTATCCGACCCGTACCTGGAGAGGCGCGGCGGCTTCTCCGGCTGCGTTGAGGAACTCGGCGACGCGACGGTACCCTCCGGCTGAGCGCTCCGCCGGCGGAGTGAATGCCTGGATCAGCCACCGGTGTCCCAGGGTGACCGCATCTTCCAGCGTGGCCTCGAGCCGCCCGGGCGCCAGTGAGGACGGGTCGATGTGGGCGGCCGGAGCCGTCAAGCCCGACGCGTCCAGCCACCCCCGGACCTGGTCCGGATCGTGACCGAAAAGGCCTGCGAACTCCACCTCGGTGTAGCCCACCCGGGCCACCGCTTCCAGCGTGGCGGCGACGTCTTCCTCCATGAGACTCCGGACCGTGTACAACTGAAGTCCCACCACGGACAACGGGGGAACGAGGCTCGTGGCCCCCTGGCCGCCGGCATCCTCCCGATCGTCGGCCCTGCAGGCCTGGACGAGTCCGCCGGCCGAGAGGGCCGCGGCGGTTGTGAGGAACCGTCTGCGTTTCATGCCGGGAGAATAGGCCGGTCCCGAGGTGGGCCGCCAGCCCGCGGCACGTCCGTCAGCGGAGGGAGAACCCCTCTCCGAGGACGTCTCCAGGCTCCAGCGTGAAGACCGAGCGGCCCGTGTAGTGGGCCTGTCCACCTACCTCGACCGTAACCGCAGGGTGGTCCCCCACCCGCGTGGCGCCGGTCACCCGGCCCGTGAAGACCGACCCGGTGATGCTGGCGAAGCGTCTCGGTTCGTCGAAGACCACCGTACCCCGGGCGTGCTGGATGGCCATGCGTGCGGTGACGCCGCTGCCCGTTGGGCTCCGGTCCACCTGCCTCTGGGCGAAGACACAGACGTTGACGCTGGGCCTCTGGGCACCGTCGGTCCCGTCCGTGAGAATCGTCCCGTACAAATACCCCAGGTCGTCGTGGTCGGGATGATCGAGCTCCAGTTGCGCCTTTCCTGCACACGTAACCGACCACGCCGCATCCACGAGAGCCCGGGTGGGGCTCGTGCGGACGTCGAGACCGAAGACGGAGGCGGGAACGAAGGCGTAGAAAGCGCCCCCGTAGGCCACATCGATGAGGATCCGGCCCACACCCTCCACGTCGAGGGGATGGTCGAGGAGAGGGGCGAAGGCTCCCACACTCTCGAAGTGCACGACGCCGGCCCTGCCCCCGTCCACCCGGACCCGGGCGGATACGGGTCCACACGGGCACTGGATCCGGAGCCGGGTTTCGGGCTCGGACCTTTCCACGAGGCCCTCGTCCACCGCCCAGCGCGCAACAGCGATGGTCGCGTGTCCGCACATCGTGGAGTAGCCCTCGTTGTGGCAGAACAGGACGGCGACGTCCGACTCCGGGTCATCGGGCTCCACGGGGATCACGCCGTACATGTCGTCGTGACCCCGGGGCTCGAGCATCAGGAGTTTCCGGAGGTGATCGTAGTGCTCCCGGACGTACCGGCGCTTGTCGAGGATCGTCGAGCCGGAAACCGGGGGAAAGCCCCCCGTCACGATCCGGACCGGTTCGCCTCCGGTATGCATCTCGCAGGTCCGGATCTCCACGGTCGCGGCCACCTACGCTCTAGAGCGAACCCCGCTTGAAGAACAGGACCTTGACCGTGCGAAGCATGATCTTGAAGTCGGTCCAGAATCCTCGCTTCTCGATGTACTCCAGGTCCTTGTCCATCTTCTTCCGCACGTCGTCGAGGCTCTGGTCGTAGGGCAACTGGACCTGAGCCATGCCCGTGATCCCGGGGAGGACACGCTGGCGCATGCGATAGGAGCCGAACCGGTTTGCGAGATCCGAGAAGATCCGCGGTTGCTCCGGTCTCGGACCGACGACGTTCATGTCGCCGCGGAGGACATTGAAGAGCTGAGGCAATTCGTCCATGCGATAAGCCCTCAGCACCCGTCCCACCGGCGTGACTCGCGGGTCGTGGGGACGAGCCCACACTTCACGGTTGCGGGGCCGGTGGTACATGGTCCTGAACTTATACATGGTGAAGATGCGTCCGCCGGCGTCGGTCACTCGCCGCTCCGGGACGGGTCCACGTGGCCCTACCCGCCGGTCGATGCCCACCCGCTGCTGCCTGAAGATCACCGGCCCGCGGGAGGTCAAGCGGATCGCAAGGGCAATGAGCGTCATCGCGGGTAGGGTCAGGACAATCCCTATGAAGGCCACGACTACGTTCAGCAGACGCCGGCCCCGGTCCCTCAAAGCGGAGCCGGGCGGCTCGCCCTGGACGCCCTCGTGGGACGCCGGCACCTGGGCCGTGTCCGGAATCGGGTCCATCACCGGCGCCCGGACGCGACTTGCGGGGGGGCGCCGAATACCGCGGACAGGGTCCGCAGCCGGCGGTCGCTCGGCGGGCTCGCGCGTCTTGAGTACTCCAATCGCCCCTTCCATGGCTCTACCCTGCACCCCCGAATATGTGAATGGCAAGTCGCCTGCAGAGGTGGGATAGCCTTCATCCCTTGGCCAATGTCCCCGCTCCACCCACTTCGGTGGATACGTATCCTTACGTACATCGGCACAAGATAACACGTACGGGACGGCGTTCACGGGACACGGAAACATTTGTTCCCCATGAACATCCATCAATTCCCGCCCCCCGTCCATCCCATCCCCGCCCGTGAATCTCCCTCGGCCCTCAGAGCCGGCCCGAACGCCGCGTCCGAGCGAAGGCCCAGACCCCGTAGGCCAGGGCCGACAGAATGAGCCCGAGGGCCACCGGTGTCAGTCCCGGGACCAGCGGCCCCCCCGGGACGAGCGCCGATACCACGAGAGCCGAGACACCCGCCCCGACCGCAGCGAGCGCCTCTGGTACCCCGGGGCGCCGTGTGTAGATCCCCGCCACCACAGGCACGAAGAGGCTGACTCCCAGGAGGGCGTAGAAGACGGTCAGGGCCTGGATGACGCTGGAAAGCGCCACGGCGAGCGCCACGGCGAGGCCCCCGCCGACCACGGCCGCAATCCTCGCCACCCGGAGCACGAGCTCATCGGAGGCTTCCGGGTTCACGAACCGCTTGTAGAGATCCTTCGACAGTGAGGTCGCCAGCATGAACAGGATCGCGTCGGCCGAGCTGATCTCGGCTGACAGGACGGCAGCGAGTCCCAGGAGGCCCACGGCCGGGGGCACGGCCTGAAGGAGGACGGTGGGGAGCGCCAGGTCGGGGTTTTCGAGACCCGGCGCCACGACCCGGGCCGCCATTCCCAGGGCCGGCGGCAGGAACGCGAACACCAGGAGGACGAGCCCGCAGGCCGTCACGCCCTTGCGGACGGCGGCTTCGTCGACCCCTCCGAAGGTCTTCTGGAGGATTCCCGGCGACACGACGAACGCCGGCGCCACGATGAAGATGAGGGGCCATCCCGACCCGCCGCTGGACCAGAAGTCCAGGTATTCGGGTGACCCCTCAGGCACCTGGAGAATCGCGTCCAGCCCCCCTGCCCCCGCCACCGCAAGGGGGACGGCCAGGGCGAACCCTGCCATCAGGACCACCAGCTGGACCAGGTTCACCCAGGCCGAGCTGAGGAGACCGCCGGCCACGAAGTAGACCATCATGACGGCGCCGCCCGCCACGGCCCCCAACCACTCGGGGGCACCGGCGACCACTTCCAGGATCTTGGCCATGGCGATGAGCTGGCCCGCCAGCGACGCGAGGGTCACGAACCACAGGAGCAGCGCCACCGACGCCCGGACGGAGGGCCCATAGCGATGCTCCAGATAGTCTCCGACGGTCAGCAGCCCCGCGTCCTTGGCAATGCGCCACAACCGGGGACCCAGCCACCCGGCCAGGACGAGGGTGCCGATCCCTGCGGAGCCCACCCACCACCAGGCCGCGATGCCGTCCCGGTAGCCCAGACTCGCGGCGCCGACGGTGCTTCCCGCCCCGATATTGGCCGCCAGGAGCGTGGCGAACAGCAGGCCGGGACCCATGGAGCGGCCGGCGACGAAGAAGTCCGACGTCCCGGAGACCCTTCGCCCGATGGCGAGGCCGATGACGGTGATGAGGACGACGTAGCCCAGTAGGGCGACGAGAGTACCGTTCACCGTCCGGGCAACTCGCCGATGGCGGGCACACCGCCGGCTCCGGTGGCGGAGCGTACCGCGGACAGGATGGCGTCGGCCACGGCCTCGGCTGCGAGGGAGCCGACCTGGCTCACGCTATACCCTTCCACCAATTGACCCGTGGCCAGGGAGAACATGGTGTCGCCGTCGGCGGGCGTGTGACTCGGGACGATGGCCCGGGCCAGCCCGTCGTGTGCCATCTGGGCCACCTTGTTGGCTTCCGCCTTGGTCAACCGCGCATTGGTCATGACCACCCCGATGGTCGTGTTCCCCCCACCGGCGTCCGGACCCGGCTCCTCCCGCAGCAGGCGTCTGGCGTCCATGAACCCGCCGTCGTCATCGCGAACGCCGGCCACCACCGCGCCGGTGCGGGGGTCCACCACGTCACCGACGGCGTTGACCACCATCAGGGCGGATACGACCAACCCGTTGCTCTCGAGTCGGATGGTGGCCGTACCCACGCCCCCCTTCACCGAACGCGTCCCGCCCCGCAGCTTGCCCACCGTGGCGCCGGCCCCCGCCCCTACACTCCCCTCCGCGACCGGCCCCACTCCGGCCGCCTCGGCCGCGGCGTACCCACAGTCCGCCCCCGGCCGGGGGCCGTCAGGGTTCAGGCCGAGGTCGAAGATGATCGCCCCGGTGACGATGGGCACCACGCCGGCCGCCCCGACGGGGTACCCTGCCCCCCTTTCCTCCAGGAAGCGCATGACCCCGTCCCGACTGGCGAGTCCGAAGGCGCTCCCGCCGGAGAGCACGACGGCGTTCA
>JAHEKK010000510.1:0-2761 GCA_024638395.1 Gemmatimonadota bacterium
CCTCCGGGATCGCTTCGTCGTCCGGGGGCTTTCGTTCGAAGCTCACGAGGCGTTGTCCGCCAGGAAGGCGGTGGCCTCCCCCCGGAGGGTCACGAGGAGGTCGGCATGGACACCCGGAGCATATTCGGGCAGCGCCGCGGCGACCTCGCTGTCATAGTTGTCCAGGTAGGCCTGGTACCGCTCTCGGGCCTGGGTCGTGTCCCCCAGAACGAGAGACGCCTCCGCCGCCGCCGCCAGCAGGAGCAGATGGGTCGATCGCTCCGCCAACCCCTCTTCCGCCACGGCAAGAGCCTCCTCGCCGTTGCCTCCGGCCGCGTGGAGGAGCGACAGGTGGAAGCGGTCGTCCAGCGTCAGTGTGCCGATCCGGTCATATGCGGAAATGGCCATGGGAAGGAACTGGTCTGCCTCCGCCTGGTTGCCGGCGTCCACGGCATTCATCACCCGGCTGAAGAGCCGGTCGGCGGCCTCTCTCGGCGTCATGGTGGACAGATCGGGTGGTGATCCCGGGGCGCCAGCGGCCGGCGGCGGCGACAGGGTGATGTCCCGCCCCCCGCTCCGCTGCGTCGCCACCACGACGATAAGCGCGAGAGCCAGCACTCCGACCACGATCCAGGCCGGTGACAGTGAAGACAGCCCGCTTCCCTTTGCACCGCTCACCGGCAGCGATGCGCCACACTGGTTACAGAAGCGGTCTCCCGCCTCCGACGACGCGTTGCACTTGGGGCAGGGAGCCCCTCGCAGAGCTCCACCACAGCGCTGGCAGAAGTTGGCTCCGGGTGCTCCGGCCTCATGGTTACAGTGGGGACACGCCGCCATCAGCCCACCAACCTTCCGCCGGCAATGGCATTGAAGAGGAGCGGCCACGTGCTGATGGTCTGACCCCGGTAGTTGGGTTGGAACCCGAACAGAATGACCTCACCCTCTCCGATTCGGGCTCGAAGGAGTGCCGGCTTCCCAGCCAGGTGCTCCGGCCCGAGAATCCAGCCTGCACGGACGGGGTCGGACCCGTAGCGCCCGATCACCTGTACCCGCGTGTCGTCCACGTCGAAGGCCCTCGAGCTCCGCCAGTACCACACGTTCACGTCTCCGTCGTACCCGGCGGTTATGGGGTCGGCTTCCATTTCGACCCGGAGGATGGACCCGGGAACGTAGAAGTCCTGGTTGGCCAATCCCTCGACCGGGTTCTCAACGCCGAGGCCGAAAAGGTCGATGGCAAACTCGGCGGATTCCTCCATGACGACCAGTCGTCCGCCCGACTCCACAAAGTGACGCACCGCCGCCCGGCCCGCTTCCTCGAGCCCTCCGGTGAACTGTTCCGGTAGGGACCCGGGCTCGTTGCCCGACGTAATGGACTCGTTGGATTGACTCTGGAAGATCAGCACGTCGTAATCGTCCTCCAGCGACCCGGCACGCATGCGCTCGTTGTGGAGGGAGTCGTAGGACATGCCGTGGCGATCGAACATCCAGCGGGTCCACCCAGCGATCATCGGTTCGTCCCAACCCTTATACATCCCGATCCTCGGAGCCTCCGGCCCCCTGAGGCCGGCCGGCAGTTCGTAGGTCACCGTCGGCACCTCGATGGGTTCGCCCAGCGCAACCGTGGGCCGCTCCGCCAGCGCCACCGCCTCGACGTCCATGAGGAGAGGAAGGGTGTGGGCGGTCACGTCGTAGGGGCGCTTGGGCGGGCCTCCCGGGAACTCCCGTAGGTCGGGGTACTCCTGCTCGGTAAGGAGGGTCTGGGCGAAGGCGGCGTAGGGCTGGTTCATGGTCACGACATACGATCCCGCCGGATAGGTGCGGCCGCTGGAAGAGAAGGATTGCCCGGCCCTGTGCACCTCCACATCACCCATGGTGAGAATCCGGACGATGCTCTCGACACCGACCACGTTGTCTTGCTCACCGGGGATCACCCAGGCGGCCGGCCAGCTATCCCAGCCGGCCACCGCCCGCTCTCCGACACGATAGAAGTTCTCGAGCCAGAAGCGGCGGTTCTTTGCCGCATTGGTCAGGAGTGCCATGGCGCCGGAAGCCTGATATTCCACGATGTCGGCGAGGGACCAGTCCCCACCCCGCCACGGCCACGGGAAGTTCCAGGTGGCCTCCGAGGCCTCGTATTCCCTCCCGCCGCGAATCTCCTCCTCTGAGACGCTCACGGTGCTGGCCAGCCTTGCGGACGCGGTCTCGCTCAGAATCCTGGCGCCACCGTGGTAGTGCATATAGGCCCGGCCCGGGTGGAATCCGTCGTAGATGGCATTGATCACGACTCCGCGCTTTCCTTGCGACGTCAGCTCGGCGGCCATGTAGGCGCCCAGTTGATTCACGGCGGCCGTTAGGCCGGGGTCCACGTTCGGCTCGATGGGATCGATGTACGGCGGGAAGAAGATCCGAGCACCCGAGCCCCCCATCTGATGGATGTCGTGGACGATCTGGGGGTGCCAATCGTTCTGAGCGCGCACCGTGTGCTGGGTCTCGCTCTGATAGAACGTGAACCAATCCCGGTTGTTGTCATGGCCGACATAGAACTGATAGAGCCATGGCGGCGCCTGTCCCTCGAACTCCGTGCCCCGGTACTCGTTGTAGAACTCGTTCACCCACTGGGTACCATCCGGGTTCAACGAGGGAATCTGGAGGAGGACCACGTTGTCCAGAATCTCCAGAACCCGTGGGTCCGTCGATGAGGCCAATTCGTGTGCGAGTCGGGCGGCCGCCTGCCCACCACCCACCTCTGTAGAGTGGATGTTGTGGGTGATCATGACGATGG
>JAHEKK010000510.1:2771-3425 GCA_024638395.1 Gemmatimonadota bacterium
TCTCCTCCAGCCGACCGTGGTTCTGGGGGCTGGTGATGGTGAGCATGACGAACGGGCGGCCCTTTGTCGTGAGGCCGAGGGTGTCCACGGCGATCCGATCACTGGCCCGCGCGAGGGCGTCGTAGTAGCCGGAAAGCTGATCCCAGGTGGCGAGTTGTCCCGGCGTGCCCACGTCGAAGCCGAAATGATCCGCGGGACTCGGTACGGATTGGGCCCAGACCGTGACAGGCAGGAGCAGCGCCAAGAGAGCCGAGCGTCGGGCTACTCGGGAATGGATCTTCAGGGGTCGCATAGGGGTCGCACCTTCGAATCGTCGTTCAAGACATTGTGGGAGCCCGAAGATGGCGCAGGCGTTCCCGCCGTGCCAGAACGCAGCCGGGTGCCCATGGGCGCAACTCCGGGTCGAGCCTCGTTGAAGCACCGGGCCCGGGGGTCGTCCATCCAACGGTCCCGGGGAGCGTTCTGCCGGGACGTCTCGCGCGCAAGTGGGGCGGTCTCGCGGGGATCGCCAAACCCCACTTCCCGCAGTGCCGCCCTACAGCCCCGTAGGTGCGTCGATGAAAAGCCCCTCGATGTCGAACCGGTCCCGCAGAAGTACGCTGATCTCCTTTACGCCCCAGGTTTCCGTGGCGTAGTGGCCCCCAAGGAGTGTGG
>JAHEKK010000030.1 GCA_024638395.1 Gemmatimonadota bacterium
GCCTCACCGGTTCTTCCGCCGGGAGGGCAACGACATCCTGGTCACGGTTCCCATCAACGTGGCTCAGGCCACCCTGGGCTCCAAGATCCGGGTGGGCACCATCTCCGGGAACAAGGTCGTACTCAGGATCCCTCCCGGTACCCAGTCCAGCACCCGATTCAGGATCAAGGGCCAGGGCATCACGAAGGGTGGTCGAACCGGTGATCAGTTCGTCGAGGTGAAGGTCCAGGTCCCCGAGACGCTGACCGACGAGCAACAAGGTCAGCTGAAGGAATTCGCGGAGGCCGCGGGCCTCAAGTGGTAGTCGTGAGACGGCCGGCCGCCGGCTCCCTCAGGCGGCTCCGGCGGATCCTGCCACCCCCCAGAACCCGATCCCCCCGTAGGAAGACCGCCGATTGCCCCGGGGTTACGGCGCGGGCCCCGGTCGGAAACCTGATGGCCACGGAGCTCCCGCTTGCGGCGTTCTCCACGATGGATGGGACGGGCGCTGAACGGTATCGGATCTGGACCAGGATCTCCTCCCCCTCGGACGGGGGTTCGGCCAGCCAGTTCAGCCCGTCCACCTCGGCTCCCACCGCTGAAAGGCGGTCCAGGGGTCCCACGACCACGGTCCGGGTATCGGGCAGGATCTCGAGAACGTACAGCGCTTCCGGGAACCCTCCCCCCAGTCCCTTCCGCTGCCCCACGGTGAAGTCCGCATAACCACCGTGGTGTCCCAAGACCGTCCCGGACAGGTCCACGATGGGTCCCGGAGACAGGGCCGGGTGGGTCGGTAGGAGCTTCTTCTCGAGGAAGTCCCGATACCTTCCCGTGGGCACGAAGCAGATCTCCTGGGACTCGGCCTTGTCCGCCGTCTTGAGTTCGAGACTCCGGGCCCGGTCCCGCACCTCGGGCTTCGTGAGCTCTCCGAGGGGAAAGTGGAGCACCTCCAGCATCGACGGGGGGAGTCCCCAGAGGAAATACGACTGGTCCTTGGCGGGGTCCCTGCCCCGGAGGAGGTGCGGGATCCCACCTGAGGACCGCCTGATCCGCACGTAGTGTCCCGAGGCGATGCCGTCGCATCCCAGGGCCTTCCCCCGGCGGAGGAGGTCCCGGAACTTCGTGTTGGAATTGCACCGAACGCAGGGATTGGGGGTCCGGCCCCTGCCATACTCCGCGACGAAGTCGTCGATGACGTCGCGGGTGAACTCCTCCTCCACGTCGAACACGTAGTGTGGAATCCCGAGGACCTCGGCGACGGCCTTCGCGTCCATGATGCCGTCCAGCCCGCAGCAGGTCTTCCCCGGTCCCTGATGCTCATCGTAGCAGAAGGTCTTCATGGTGACGCCGATCACCTCGTGCCCCGCCTCTACGAGGAGGGCCGCGGCCACGGACGAGTCTACCCCTCCGGACATGGCAACCAGGATGCGACGACGGTCCGTCATGGGCTCACGCGGCCTACGCTCACGCCACCGCAAGTGAGCGGACCCGCTCACATGCCGCTGCCACCCCCTGGGCAATCCGTTCCACGTCGTCGGCCTGGGTTGCCCGGCCGAAGGACAGGCGAAGCGTGGTCAGCTCGTCCGACGTACCGTAGAGCGCTTGCACCGAGGAGGCCGGCCCCGCCGATCCGCTAGCGCAGGCCGACCCACCCGATGCGGCGAACCCGGCAAGGTCGAGGGTAGCCAGGAGGGTGTCGGCATCGGCTTCGGGGATTCCCAGGGAAAGGATGTGGGGCGCGCGAGGCAGGGCTTCGCCGTTGACCCGGACCCCGGGGTCCCATGCCTTGAGCCTTGCGGCCACCCCGTCACGAATGGCCTGCAACCGTTCCGACTCCAGGGCTTGTTCGGCCACGGCGAGGGTCAGGGCCGTGGCCAGACCGACGGCGCCGGCCACGTCCTCGGTTCCGGGCCGAAGTCCCCGCTCCTGGCCCCCGCCCCAGTGGATGGGAGACAGATCCCCCGGGTCCCGCGCGATCAGGGCGCCAGTGCCTCTCGGGCCATAGATCTTGTGGCCGGTGACGGTGAGGAGATCCACCGGTACCTCGTCCAGCAGGACCGGGACCTTCCCGACGGCCTGAACCGCGTCTGTGTGGCATACGGACCCGGCGGCCCTGGCCCGCTGGGCCGCCTGGGTTACGGGCAAAGTGATACCCACTTCGTTGTTTACCCACATGCACGACACAAGGGCGGAGCCTTCCGCGAGGGCGGCATCCAGGGCGTCCAGATCGAGACCTGCCTCGGGATCGACGGGGATCACCACGTGGACGCCGCCCTCTGCGGCGACCCGCCCTGCTGCTTCACGGACGGCGGGATGTTCCACTGAAGTCGTCACGATTTTGGGCGTGATGCCCGCCGCCGCCTGCCGCCGTGCCCAGCCAAGCACGGCCAGGTTGTCGCCTTCCGTGCCTCCTCGGACGAAGATGACGGCGGACGCCTCGGCATTCAGGGCCCTGGCAACGCCGCTCCGGGCTTCCTCGAGACGGCGCCGCGCCCGACGTCCCGGGCCGTGGGCACTCGACGGATTGCCATAGTCGTCCTCCATGCATGCGGTCATCGCTTCCACGACCTCCCGCCGAGGCGGTGTGGTCGCCGCATGGTCGAGGTAGGTATAGGCGCGGTGGGTCATGGCACTTCAGGCGCTGTGAGCGGTGGTCCGGGCCGGCGTGGCCCCGTCGAGCTGGGCTCCACGGTAGCGTGGACAGGGCGTAAGAATAACACGGGTCGCGGCCGCCAGGGGACCATCTGGAGGCCGTGCCGTTCCGGCGCCTAGAAGGTGGAGACGTCCAGGCCTGCCAGGGATTCCTGGAGCATCGTCTCCACGGTCCAGAAGGGCTCGCCATAGGCGCAGCGTACTCTCGAGCCGTACGCGGCGTGGGTCGCCCTGATCTGGTCGAAGAGAGGGCGGTCACCGGCGGGATACACCTCACCCATGCCCGTCCGCCCGTCGAATTGGCTGCCGTAGCAGGCCAGAGCGTCGAGCTTGCGCTCCATTTGATCGGTGACGTCGACGACGAAGGTGGGCTTCACCGCATCTTCTCGGAAGGTCAGGGCGTGAACCACCTTGTAGGGCCGGTGGGGCTGCCCGTCCGCCGGGAAGTTCTTGAGTCCGGCCAGGAAGCTCGCATCCACTACGAGCTCGGCGGCGTTGCGGTGGTCGGGATGACGGCTCCGGGTCCAGTGAGTCACCACGACGCGGGGTCGCAGGGCCCTCAGGTGGCCGACGACCGCGGTCCGGGCTTCCTGGGTGTTCTCGAGGCCCGCGTCCGGCAGCTCCGCGGTGGAGCGGTGGCACAGCCCCATGACGGTGGCGGCGGCGGCCGACTCCCGTGCCCGGAGCTTTGCCGTTCCCGCGCTTCCGGCTTCTCCGGCTGTGAGGTCGAGGACCGCGACCCGGGCCCCCTGGTCCGCCGCCTTGATGAGGGAGCCGCCGCACAGCAGCTCCGCATCGTCGGGGTGGGCCATCACCGCGAGGATGTCGACCGGGTCCACTACTCGAACCGGAGGGCGTCTACGGGATCCAGTTTCGACGCTCGGAGGGCGGGAAGAAGGCCAAACAGGATGCCCGTCGAAGCTGCCAAGGCAATGGCGGCAAACACGGACCAGAGAGGGATCCTGGAGGGCAGGGGGGTCAAGGAGGCGATGGTGGATGACGTCGCCCAACCGAAGATGAGGCCGGCAGCTCCCCCCACTGCGGTCAATACGGACGCCTCGATGAGGAACTGCCACAGGACCTCCCGACGCGTGGCGCCGATGGCCTTCCGCACGCCGATCTCCCGGGTCCGTTCCGTGACCGAGATGAGCATGATGCCGACCACGCCCACGCCTCCGACGAGCATACCCACCGAAGACAAGGCGATCATCACCAGGAAGAAGACACCGGTGAGCTGGTCGAAGAGCTGAACGAGCTGTTCCGACTTGATGATCGCGAAGTTGTTCTCCTGGGCGGGCTCCAGGCCTCTCATGGAGCGAAGGGCGGCCACCACCTGGTCCTGGGCCTCGAAGCTCGTGTACTCCTCGTTGGGCACGACCTGAACGGTCAGGAACGTGAAGCGTGTTCTTGCTTTCAGGCGCTTGTCCGCCGCCGTATAGGGGATCACCGCGAAATGCTCCACCAGGTCGCCGAAGACGTTTTCAGCCGGCTTGAATACGCCTACGACGGTGAAGAGCTCGTTCGTGGCCCGGCGGCCGGCGCTGACTCGGACCCGCATTCCGACAGGGTCTCGTCTTCCGAACAGGTCGGTGGCCAGAGCCTCGCTGACGACCATCACCCCTCGTGCCTGATTGACCTCCGTGGGGGTGAAATCCCGGCCCGCCACGAAGTCGCCGGGACTGTACGCGGCCCAGCCCGCAGAGGCCCCTCTCCACTCCACGTTCTGGACCCATTCGGCCTCGTAGCGAATACTTGCCCCGAACTGATAGATCGCGACGGCTTCGTCAATGGCGGGCAGACTCTGGAGGCGTCGTAGCTCTTCATCGCTGATGGGTGGCTTGTCCCACCATGGGGCCCGTCCCGACCCGTCCCCCCCGAGGCGCACCTGGGAGAAGTCCCAGGGGCTCAGCATGAAATTGTCGGGGTCCGAGGATTCGAAGGAGGCCATCACCTGTGTCCGGATCCCCGTGATCATGGCGGCCACGGTGACCACGACGCCCACCCCGATGCCGATGCCCAGCACTGCCAGCCCGGCGCGGAGCCAGTTCGCTCTCATGGCCGCCACGGCGACCCGGGTGCCCTCCAGGAGCATCCGGTCCATGGGGATCCGCGCCGGGGGCCGCCGCCCGAGATCGCTCTGGTCCATCACTCGTACCTCAAGGCGTCGACAGGGTGGAGCCGCGCGGCCCGGGCGGCGGGGTACACACCGGAGATCATACCCACCGTGATCCCCAGGAGCACCCCCGCGGTGATCCACTTGGTGGCGACCACGGCCGGGAGGGGCGACACGGCGCCTACGAGGATCGTGAGGCCCGCGCCCACCCCGGCGCCGACCAACGCCCCAACCCCAGAGAGGGTGGCGGTCTCGATCATGACCTGCGTGAGGATGTCCTTGCGGCGCGCGCCGATGGCTTTCCTCACCCCGATCTCACGGGTCCGCTCCATGACGGAGACCAGCATGATGTTCATGATGACGATGCCTCCGACGACCAGTGAGATGGCTACCAGGCCGGGAAGCGCCACGAAGAGCACCCGACTGATGTTGTCCCAGAAGGTCAGGGAGGATTCGGTGGTCTCCACCTGGAAGTTGTTCTCGATGGCCGGGCGCAGCCGCCTCCGGACCCGCATGATCTCCTCGGCCTGCTCCCGCAGGGCCGGCACGCCATCGGGGGCTTCGGCCTTCAGGATGATCTGGTCCACGATGCCGCGGGGGTTCGTGAAGCTCTTCACCGGCGACCGGTCCGGGGCGATGGCCAGGTTGTCCAGGGATTGACCTAGAAAGGACCCCTGCTCCTCGAGCACGCCGATGACCCGGTACGGGAATCCTCTGAGCCGCACTGTGCGACCGATGGGATCCACCTGATCGAACAGGACTTCGGCGGTAGACTTGCCCAAGACGACCACCGGCACGCCCCTCGATGCCTCCTGCCGGGTGTAAACGCGCCCCCGCTCCGGTGTCCAGGGACGAATCGAGAAGATCTCTGCCGAGGCCCCACGGATCTGAACGTTCTCCACCTTGCGGCCGTTGTCGGCTTCGAGTTCCCCGGAGGTTCCGGACTCCACGGCGATGGTCGCCGGCAGGGTCAGGTTTTCGGCGATGTAGTCCAGGTCGTCATAGGTGAGTCGAGGCGCCCTGCGCCACGCTCTGGCCTGAGCGCGAGAGGTGTTCACCTGGACTCTGGGCGTCCGCCGGATCGTCACCGTATTGACCCCGAAGACCTTCTCGGTGAGGGTGTCGCGGATGTATCGGTCCATCCCCTCGACGATGCCGACGACCAGCACCAGGAACATGACTCCGATGATCACGCCCAGGAGGCTGAAGAAGCTCTTCAGCTTCTGAGAGCGGATCTGCTCGAAGGCCAGCCGGATCCCCTCGAAGAAACGCATGACTCAGCTCCGCCCCCCCGCCGCTGAGCTCCTTCCCTCCTCGGGTTCGGCCACGGTCACGGGGTCCCCGTCGGAAAGGGTGCGGACGATCTGATAGGGTCCGCTCACCACTACGTCTCCTTCTGACAGGCCTGTGAGGACCTCGAAGTATTCCTGGCCAGCGATGCCGACTTCCACGGGCGCGAAGTGAGCCGCGCCGTCGCGATAGAGGAACACGCCTTCCACCGGCTGGACGACCCGGGCACGGGACAGGGGGCCGGTCGGACCTTCGGGGGTTGGGTCGGCCTCCTCGTCGTCCTCCTCGGGCCGGGCGCGGTCCTCTTCCCGGATCGTGAGGGCGATGATGGGGATGCTGAGCTGCTGGAGTCGCACATCGGTAATGACGTCGGCCGTGGCGGAAAGATCCGGTCGCAGTTCAGCCGGCGGGTCCGCCAGGGTGACGATGACCTCGAAGTCGATGGTTGGGGTCTGCCCCGTGCTCGCGGCTTCCGAAGGCGGACGGATCGCGCTGTTTCCGATCTCGGTGACGGTGCCCCGGAATTCCAGGTTGGGAAACGCATCCAATTCAACCAGAGCGCTGTCCCCCAGTGCGATTTCGGGCACGTCGGTCTCATCCACCTCAAGGACCACTTCCATCACACTCATGTCGGAGACCGTCAGCACCAGGCTCCCGGGGTTGTTCATGGTCCCGACGATCACCGTCTCGCCCTGCTCGACGTTGAGTCGGGTCACCCGGCCCGATATCGGGGCGGTGATGATGGTCTTCGAGAGCTGATCCGAGGCTTCGTCGACGGCCGCCCGCGCCTGGTTCACGCCGTATTCCGCCGCCTCGAGAAGGGAACGTTGGACATCCAGATCGGTCTCGGCGTTCTCCACTTCCTGTCGACTGACCAGGAGTGAATCGCTGCCCCGCAGGCTGATCATGCGGGTGTGCTCCCGCTCGGCCCGCGTGAAGTTCGCCCGTGCCTGCGCCACCTGGGCCTGGGCTTGACTGAGGGTGGCTCGGCTCCGCTCCAGAGCCGCCCGGTATTGGCTGGGGTCGAGGCGGAGCAGGGTTTGTCCCACTTCGACGTCGTCGCCTTCCTCGACCAGAAGGGACGTCACTCGAGCCGAGATGTCCGAGCTGATGTCGACTTTCCTACGGGCCCGCACGTTCCCGCTTGCCGTAACCGTGGCCACGAGGTCCCGCTTCGTGACCTCTTCGACCCGCACTTCGACGCCCCGTCCCCGGCGCCCCTGGGTACTCAGGGCAGCCGCCGCGGCGAGGACGGCGAGTACGATCACGCCGATCAGGACCTTTCGACTGGTTCGCATCTGGTCTATGGGTTCCTCAGTGGAGTGCCGATGACGGCTTCCAGATCCGCCACGGCATCGTGATAGGCGTAGATGGCCGCTATCCGCTCGCGATCAGCCTGGGCCTTCAAGGTCTCGGCTTCAACCAACTCGATGAAATTGCTGAAGCCGAGGCGATAGCGCTCCTGGGCCAGCCGCAGCTGCTCATTGGCGAGCTCTCCGTTCCGCTCCTCGATCAACGCGCTCTCGTAGGCGGTACGGACGACCGCCAGGCGGGCTTCGATGTCCGCCCTGAGCGCCAGCTCCTGCTCCCGCACGCGGTGCCGCGCGTCCATGCGCTGCGCCTTCGCCTCCTCGAGGCCTCGTTGACGGGAAAAGCCCTGGAAGACGGGGATGCTCACGGACATGGAAAACGAGGGAGGCTGTCCGGTGAAGTCGAAGGGGAACTGGTCGTTCCGGGCCCGGATCAAGGCCAGGGTCTCGGGGGGTGTGCCGAAGTTCGAGCAGTCCTGCTGGGGCAGCGGATCTGCCAGGCGCGAAACCAGCTCATTGAGGGCTTCACAGTTGGCGATGCGTTCCTGGCCGGCCAGAAGAGCCGCCTGTTCCTGTCCGGCGGTGCTCGTAGCCTCCCGGGTAAAGCCACTCCACCCGGCGCTGAAGGAGAGGCTCGGATAGTAGTCGGACCGGGCCATGGACACTCCATAGTCCGAGGCTTCCTCGTTTGCCCGCAAGGCTTCCAGGGCAGGGTTCCGGTCCAGGGCGGTGGTGTACAGTGAGGTTGCGGTCCATGTGGGTTCCGTAACGGCGAAGTTGGTCGTCAGCTCCGGTTGCTGGCCGAGGTCGACGCCCATCTGCTGGAGCAGCCGGATCCGCGACGTGTGGACCAGGGTCTCGCTCTGTAAGAGGGTGACCTGGGCCCGGCCCACATTGACCTCGGCCTGCTGCACGTCGATGGCGTTCCCCGACCCCACGACCTGGCGCCCCTGGGCCAGCCTCAGATTGACCTCCGCCCGCTGAAGCTCCTGCCGGGCCAGCGTCAGGGCCTCGTTCTGACGCAACACCTCCAGGTAGGACCGGGTCACGTTGAGCCGCAGGGTGGCTTCCTGCGTGCCGACCTGAGCCCGTGTCGCGTCCCGGCCTCTCTTGGCTTGCCCGGGCGCCATCAGCGTCCGCCCATTGACGGTGTAGTTCAACCCCAGGTTGTAGGAGCTGAACCAGAGGGAGGGCTGATCGCCGAAGCCCAGCTGTCCGGTCGTCAGGCTCCCAAGCTGCTGCTCGCCTGAGCCCTGCCAGGAGACCCCGGAGGAAAACCCGGCGGAAGGGACCCATTGTCCGTAGGCCGATCGGACGTTCCAGTCGGCGACGACGATGTCGTTCCTGGCCGCCTGAAGAGCCGGGTTCTCGTCGAGGGCCACCGCAAGGGCCTGTTCCAGGGTGAGTTGGGAGCCCAGTCGTTCCTGTCCGGAAGCCGGGTCCGGCCCCGTGAGGCCGCCCAGCAAAAGGGCCGCCCCAACCGCGACGGCCTCCCCCATTCCTCGTCCAACCGACCCGACACGACCGTTTGCCACGACCATCCCCTGTTTTGGAATCAAGCCATTCACGCACCCCACTACGGGCCCGCCCCCTCCAATCCTTCTACTGGCGTCCAGCCGTACGGCACGAGGCGGGTCGGGGTTTCGGCGTCCAGCGGCGCTACCAGCGGCACGACGCCGTGAGGAAACTGTTGTTTTTCCGGGGTAAATGTAAGCCGACGGGGTCAGGCCGAGGGGATGCGCTCCGCTACGAGCCCGGACGCCTCATCGGAGGCGCGGACCAGTCGGCCCGAGGAGTCGAACCACGCTTCTCTTGCCCCCCCTCGGCCCCGCAGTCGGATGATGCGGACCTCGGTGGCCTCTCCTCCCACCTCGCGCGTTCCGGTCTCCAGCTCGAACCCTGAGAGCGTCTCCTCCGATTCGGCGAGGGGTGAGACCGCGTGAGCGGTGTTCGGCAGTCGATCGAGGAAAGGGCGAAGGAGGAAGTAGTGGTGGGCGACGCCGCGATCCAACAGCAGCGTGCCGACCGTCGCCCGGTATTCCCGAAGTTCCTCTCCCCAGGGGGCCACCGTCCGGGCCTGCAGCCGGTCGCCGGTCCTGGCGACGTTGATGCTGCGGGCGTCGCCTCCGGTAATCTGGACGGAGTACCTGTACACTGTCAGGCCGGGCCCCGTGACCTGGAGTTGGGTCATGACGGTGCCCTCCCGAAGCGTGAGAGTGCCCCGGGCAAGGGTGGTCTGGGCTGCTCCGGACCCGGTTCGCTGGATCACGAACTCCTCGGATCCCACGGGCTGGCCGTTCACGAAGAGTTGGAAGACGCCCTGGTCCACCGTCTGCCCCCTCGCGGGGGCGACGAACGCGGCCGTCGCCAAGGCCGCGGTGGTCAGGATTCTCGCCGTCATGCGAAGGACCATCCGTGATCTCCCATCGGCTGTTGCAACTCCGACTCCTACACCCGGGTATCGGATGTCGGTCCCGTCCGCGGGGCTCCCGGCTCACCGACGACCCGGCCGGCGATCCGTCTGCACCGGCTCGGCTGGAGATCCGGCCGCCGCCGGCCCAACCACGGGAGCCCGCTGGGTTTTATCATAGTGGAAGACCCGCAACGGGGGAGAGGAATCACGTCCAGGCCTGGCGGTACCGATTCGGACGAGGGCGTCGGCAGGATCGCCCCCCCGGGGTCGCTGCTTTTATGGGGAGCCTGGGTCGTGCTGGCTCTCTGGACCCGCTTGGAGCACCCATGGCTGTTGGTCCCCGCCGCCGTTCTGGCGGCAGCGCCCGCCTTCGGCCCAGGGTCCCGCCGCGCTGCGATCGCCCGGGCCCTGCTCGTGGCCGGGGTCGCGCTGGGTTTCTATGCGGGATGGGCGGATCGTCGATTCGGTGAGGGCTGGGAAACCTACTGGACGGAGCGTCAACAGACCGTCGCCGAGCGCCTCGAGGAGGAGTTCGACGAACTCGTCCGGCGGGGGGACGCATCCGTAGATCGATTGGCCGCCGCCGCGGGGGTCGGACCGGCGGCCCTGCGAGACACCCTGGAGGCGGTCCTCCGGTCGTCGGAAATGGCAGCCGTTGCCGTCGTGGGCGTGGACGGACGCCTCTCGAGCTGGATGGGCAGCCATCACGGACGATTGCCGGCGGAGGCGCTTGATGGCCTGAGCCCCTATTCCTTCGGTGAGACGCCCCTCTACTCCTATCTCTACTTCACGACGGAGATCCCCGACGGGCGGGGCACGGCCCTCGTGGCGGCGCTGCTCCGAGCGGATGTGCCGGCGCCCTTCGCAGAGGGTCTGGGGGACTTCGCCTCGGCCTTTCGACGGGATGCCGGGGAGGCGATCCGGATTACTCGAGCGGACCGGGCTACCGGCCCCGAGGTCTTCGACTTCGGATGGCCTGATCAGACGCTCCTCAGTATCACCGTTCTGGAGCCGAGTAGGACGGAGCGTAGGGACCGGGACCGTCGCAGGATCTTGTTGGCGGTGATGGGGCTCCTGGCCCTTGCCTGGATGTCCCTGGCAGGCCCGGCCCGGTCCGGACAGACGGCCCTGGGCGCCGCCACTCTGGTGGCCGCGGCAGCCGTCGTGCCCCTGGAGGCGCTCCTCCCGGTGGAGGCCTTGGTGGATCCGGCGGCCTTCCTGCTGCCGGGGCCGTTCCCGGCTTCCCTCGGGCGGATCTTCGCCCTCGGCCTCGCTTTGCTTCCCCTCGTTGCTCTCGCCCGCCTCGACCTGCGATCCCTTGGCCTTGGGCGGATGCTCGTGGGTGTCCTGGGTGTGGTGGGGTTTCCGTCCATTCTTGCCTGGCTCGTGGCCGGCGGATCCCCGGAGCTCGTGGGAAGCCCCGTGGGGGGCTGGATCTGGTTCCAGCTCGCCCTCACCCTGAGCCTCACACTGGTGGTCATGGGCGCTCTGGCGGTGCGGACACCCGGGCAGGGGGGGCGCGTCGGGCTGGTCGTATCCGGTCTGGTGACATCCGTCGTCATCGCCCTGCTCGTGGCCGTACCTCTCCGGGTCGGTCCCGGTATTTCTCCCTGGTGGGTAGCGGTCTGGACGCTGCCGCTCCTCCTCGTGTGGCACGGGCTGCGTACCCAGGGGGACGGCCTGTCCTATCTTCGCTGGTTCGCGGCCCTGTGGGTCGCGGGGACCGCGGCGCTGCCGTTTGCGTGGGCCGCCCGCACAGAGGCTCGGATGTCCCTGGCTGAGAGTCAGATGCTGCGCCTCGGGAGCGAGCCCGATCCCTATGTCGAGTTCCTCCTCGACCGCCTGGGTGCTCGGCTGGACTCACTGGACCGGGGGGGAGCCAGCGACGTCGAGCTCCTCTACCAGGGCTGGAGGACGAGCGGCCTCGTCGAGGAAGGCTCGCCCATTCTACTCACTCTCTGGGCTGAACCACGGGTCGGGGAGCCTCCGGTTCCGGTGCAGGAGTTGAGACTCGGTATCGCGGGATCGCGACCCCCCGTCGTCGACAGTCTCCTGCCCGAGCTCACGGTGGACTCCGCGGTCACCCGTCGCCGTTTGGACCGGGCCGACGTCATGTACCTGGTGTCGGTGCCACTCCCCGGCGGGCGTCTGGTCACGGGAGTGGTCCCGCCACGGCGAACCCTCACCGACCTGTCCTCCCTCGGGCCCCTGTTCGCGTCTGTGGAAGGCCAGGACCAGGAGTTCCTGAGCCTGGTCAAGGTCCAGGACCTGGCGGGCCTTCCAGAGGCCTCGGAAGTCCGGTGGGCGCGGAACGAAGAGGGATGGCGTGGCGAGCGCGTCGCCCGATACCCCGACGGCCCGTGGGCCGCGTATCACACGATCAGTATTCCGGCGCCGATGGTCATGTTTGCCAGGGCCGCCCTGCTCCTGGCGCTGAACGCGGTCATTCTCTCGGCGGTGTGGCTCGGCAGCTTCTGGCTGCTCCGAGGCCGCCCGCCCCTTCCGACCGACTGGCGGACGCTCTTCACCTCGTTCCGCGGCAGAGTGACGTGGACGCTCTTCGGGTTCTTCCTCTTATCCAATGCCGTCTTCGGCACGCTGGCCTACCGCACTCTGGCTGGCGCATCCCAGCGGACGGCGACAGCCCTGGCGGAGCGAGTCGTCGGCAGGATCGCCGAGGCGTACCTGGAAGAGGGTGGCGAGATGGAACTGCTCGCCCGCAGAGTCGGGGCCGCTCTCCTCGAGTACCGTTCCGGGGAGTTGGTGGGAGGCTCGGTGGAGGAGCTGATTCAGCTCGGTCTCTATGACGGATGGGTCGATCCCGATGTCTATCGGGCCCTGGAGGCCGGCGAGGTGGAACGGGCGTCCGTCGTGGCGAGTCTCGGAAGCTGGCAATACGTCCTGGCCTACCGGAGCCTCCCCGATGGAGACATCGTCGCATCACCGGTCCCCCTGAGAGCCGGAGCGACCGCCCTCAGACGCAGGGACGTAACCGACCTGCTGGCCTTCGCCGCCATTCTGGGCCCCATACTTTCGCTGGGGCTGGCCCTACTCGTCGGGCGGGCCTTGAGCCGACCGATCCAGACGCTTCAGATCGCGTCTGAGCGAGTAGGAAGCGGAAACCTGGCCGTGCATCTGCCCGAGGATCGGGTCGACGAATTCGGATCCGTCTTCTCGGCCTTCAACCGGATGGTGTTGCGCCTGGGTGAGGCTCGCAGCGAGCTGCTCCAGACCACCCGGCGCACCGAGGCCATCGTCGAGGAGGCGGCGACGGGCGTCATTGCCCTTGATCCCCGGGGCCGGGTTACCGTGGTGAACCCCCGTGCGGAAGCCCTCCTCGATTCCGAGGTCCAGCTCCACGAGCCTCTGCCCAACCGGACGGAAGCCGCCCGGGAGCTGGCCGGTTGGCTGGACCGGTACTTCCGCGCCGGGCACCGGGAGGGGGACGAGGATTTCGAGTGGGGCGACCGCCGCATCCGTGGGCGGGCCAGGCGCATCGCCCGGGAGGGCAGCGAAGGAGGGGTGGTAGTGATCCTCGAAGACGTGACCGACGAGCTCCGGAGTGAGCGCATACTGGCGTGGGGCGAGATGGCGAAGCAGGTGGCCCATGAGGTGAAAAACCCCCTCACGCCGATCAAGCTCTCCGTCCAGCATCTCCGACGGGCCTGGGAAGATGGATCCGCCGAATACGGCACCATCCTCGATCGAAACGTGGGCGCGATCCTGGGCGAGATCGATCGGCTCGCGGCGATCGCCAAGAGCTTCTCCCGGTTCGCGGTGCCCGGCACGGCAGGAGGAGGCCCCCTTGCCGCGGTGGAGGTGGGTACCCTGGTGCAGGAAACCCTCGACCTGTATCAGAGCGGCGGGGAGCAGGACGTGAGTTTCTCTGCGAGTTTGCCGGATGATCTTCCGCCGGTGCAGGCGCGCAAGGACGAGTTCAAAGAGGTGTTGGTCAACCTCCTCGAGAACGCCCGGTTCGCCATGGCCGAAGGGGGCAGGGTGACCATAACCGCCGACTATGGGGTCCCGGATCCCGGGCTGGGCGCGGGCACCGTGGCATTGACCGTC
>JAHEKK010000511.1 GCA_024638395.1 Gemmatimonadota bacterium
TTGGACGCAGTTCAGGATCCGGGGAATCTGGGCACGCTGATTCGCTCCGCCTGGGGCCTGGGACTCACCCAGGTCTGGACCACGGCGGGGTCCACCGATCCCTGGAGCCCCAAGGCGGTCCGTGCGTCTGCCGGGGCGGTGTTCCACATGGGCCCGGTCAAACTGGAAAGCCCTGACCCTCTGGTGGGAGGGTTGGCGCAGCCCGTACTCGTGGCCGACGCCACGGGGACGTCCATCGAGGAGCTGGTTCCCGCCCCGACCCGGGGGTGGATTCTGGTCGTCGGGAACGAAGCGGCGGGCCCCGGCGCGTCCGTCAGGGCGCACGGCCGTACCGTCTCGATCCCCATGAGTCACGGCCTGGACTCCTTGAACGCCGCAGTGGCGGGGTCGATCCTCATGTACGTCCTGACCCGTCGAAGCCACGACGCGTCTCCGTCCCTTCCACGGGCCCCATGACCGATTTCCTGAACCAGTATGGCGTCGCATTGGCGGCAGGGCTTCTGGGGGCCGCCCTCGGCTCGTTCCTGAACGTGTGCATCTACCGGTGGCCCAACGACGAATCGGTCGTCCGACCGCCGTCCAGATGCCCTGGCTGCGGCACCCCCGTCCGCTGGCGGGACAACGTGCCGGTCGTGGGATACCTGCTCCTCAGAGGACGGTGTCGTGCCTGTGGAGTTGGCCTGAGCGTACAGTACCCGCTGGTGGAGGCGACCGTCGCGCTGATATGGGCGGGCTTGGCGGCCTCCCTCGGACCGCACCCGGAGGTCGTGCGGGGAGGGCTTTTTCTGACGATTCTCCTGGGCATCGCCTTGACCGATGCCCGCACCTACATCATCCCCGACCAGTTCTCTCTGGGCGGAATGGTATTGGGCGTGGCCCTTTCGCCCCTCCCCGGCGGTGTCGACGTGGTGCAGAGCTTGGCAGGCGCTGCCCTGGGCTTCGGACTCCTCTGGCTCGTGGCCGTGCTGGGGAGGCTCGTGTTTCGGAAGGATGCGATGGGGGGCGGCGACGTGAAGATGATGGGAATGGTGGGTGCATTCCTGGGGCCCGCAGGCGTGGTGCTCACGCTCTTCCTCGGGGCCCTGGTGGGTTCCGTCATCTTCGGGCCGATCTCGTTGAAGACGAAGAAACTCGTTCCCTTCGGCATCTTCCTGGGGCTGGGGGCGGCCGTCAGCTATGGATGGGGGGCGGACCTGGTGGAGTGGTACGTGGTCCGGGTTCTCGGACTGGGTGCGCCCTAGAGAGCTGGGCTTCCCCGAGCGGAATCACCCCCCGGCGCCGGCTTCCAGGTAGCGGCGACTCAGCTCGACATAATGCTCGGCGCTCCCCTCGGTCCACGCCCGCGCTCCGGCGGTCAGAGGGCGGATCCGCCCGGGTACGCCCGCTACGAGGCTCTCAGGAGCTACGTCGGCTCCCGCCGCCACGACCGCACCGGCCGCCACGAGGCTGCCCGCCCCGAGATGGGCACCCTGGAGGACGACGGCATTCATCCCGATCACGCATCGGGCGCCCACGACGCAGCTTTCGAGGACGGCGCCATGACCCACGGTCACCTCCTCGCCGAGGATCGTGGGGCCGCCGTCTCCCACGTGAACCACGACGTTGTCCTGCACGTTGGCCCGGGGGCCGATGCGGATTCCATGTTCCGGGTGGTCACCCCGAATCACGGCCCCGAACCAGACACTGGCCTCCGCTCCGATCTCCACGTCACCGATTACGCTGGCTCCTTCAGCGATGAACGCCGAGGGGTGGATACGGGGCGCCTTGCCGGAGATCCCCCGGATCACGAGGCCGTGCCCGAGCCCTGTGTGTTCGGCAGGCGGCGGAGACGCGCTTTGAGTACCTGGGTTTCGGAGGCTTCCATGACCACGATCTCGAGGCCGTCGCGCTCGAGACGGGTTCCCGGCGGCGGGACTGCCCCCAGTTCGTCGAGGATGAAACCGTTGAGGGAACGATTCTCGACGGAGGGGAGGGCGACCTGGAAGTGTTCGTTGATGTCGCGCACGTCAGCGCCACCCTGAGCCTCTACGGAATTGGCACCGGTCCTGGTCAGCGTGGCCTCCTCGCTGTCCGTTTCGTCGACGATCTCCCCGACGAGCTCTTCCAGCACGTCCTCAAGCGTGATCAGGCCGTCCGTACCGCCGAACTCGTCGGCGACGATGCCCATATGGGTCCTTCGCGCCTGGAAGTCCCGGAGCAGCTTGTCCAGGCTCAGGGAGCCCGGAACGAAGATGGGTTCCCTGGCCAGGTCGGCGAGTCGGACGTTGCCGTTACCGGCGACAAAGGCCTGGTATGCCTCGCGAACGTAGAGGATGCCGGTGATGTCGTCGATGCTCTCTCTGAAGACGGGAACCCTGGAAAAAGGCACCGATTCGAGTTCCGGAATGACGTCCTCCAGGCGACGGGCATCGTCCCAGGCGAAGATGTCCACTCTCGGCGTCATGGCATCCCAGGCCGTCAGCTCGTCCAACTGGAATGCCCGCTCGACCAGGCCCTGCTCGTCTCTCTCGAGAACGCCTTCTTCGTGACCCAATTCCAGGGTTTCGCGGACCTCCCGCTCCTCCTCCGTCACGTCGTGGTCTTCCCGCGAGCGTGACAGCACCCGCTCCAGCCACTGCAGGGGGAAGAACAGCAATCGCGCTGCCTTGGAGCCATGTTGCAGGACCGGGGCGGCCATGAGGGCCAGTCGCACAGGTCGTCGGCTTGTGAGGGCCCGGGGGATCATGTCTCCGAAAACGAGGACGCCCACGACCGTCAGGGGACCCCCGGCCCAGAGACCGGACGGTCCCCAGCCGATGACCGCCGCCGCCAGTCCGGCGCCCACCGCCGTAAGAAGAAGGAGGATCCTGAGGACGGTGAACGGAGATGCCGCCAGCGTGCTGGCCCGGAGCTTCGAGAGCGCTTCGGCCCCTGCGAAACCCTCGTCGACGAGGGTGCGGATTCGGGAGTCGCTGACCCGGAGGACGGCGGTGAGGCCCGCCGTCAGGGCAGCGGCGAACAGCACCAGGGCCACCGACGACACAATGAGGCCGGTCGTGAGCGTCATGGCCTCTGCGCCCTACGTTTCGGTCCGTGCTCCGGACTCGGAGGTTGATCGCCTCCTGATGGAGGGTCTAGCTCCATCCCTTGCTCTCGTTCAACAGTTCATCGACGACATCTCGCGTACTCAAACCCTCGGCTTCTCCGTCGAAGTTCACCACGATGCGGTGCGCCAGGATGGAGGCCGCGATGTCGCGTACATCTTCGAGTGTCGGTGTCGGGGCGCCCCGGAAGGCCGCCCGGGCCTTGGCCCCGAGGACCAGGTATTGGGACGCCCGGGGACCCGCTCCCCAGGAGATGTACCGTCTTGCAACATCCGCCTCCTCGGCCCCACCCGGACGGGTCGAGCGCGCGAGGCGAACCGCGAAGCCCACGACCGAAGGGG
>JAHEKK010000031.1 GCA_024638395.1 Gemmatimonadota bacterium
TTCCGGTCGGGCTGCTCGCGGGAGAGCCGCCTTCCTCCGGGGGTCCCGAGGCGCCACCGACCGGGGACGAGGACAGGCCCCCCCCGGGTCCGTGATGCGCAGGGCCTCGATCCTCTTCCTGCTGACGGCGACCCTGGCCGCGGCGGCTCTGTTGGCGTTGGCGGTGGGGGCCGTAGGGGTTTCGGTGGGCGACATCCTGGCGGTACTGGGAGGAGGGGGGGACGCGCGGACCCGTAGCCTCATCCTCGGGATACGGCTCCCCCGAGTTGTGCTGGCCGTCCTGGTGGGAGGAGGCCTGGCCGTGGCCGGAGCGGTCTTCCAGGCCCTGCTGCGAAATCCCCTGGCCGACCCCTATATCCTGGGGGTCTCGGGCGGCGCCGCCGTCGGGGCCGTTTCCGCCGTAGTGCTGGGGGGCGTGACCGCCGGTTGGTCCGTAACGGCCGGGGCTATGGTGGGGGCTGTGCTCGCCGTCTTCCTCGTGCTGCGGATCGCCTTGGCTACCGGGAGGAGCCTCGACTCCCGGATCCTGCTCCTTGCCGGCGTTATCGTCGGGGCGTTCTTCAATGCCGTGATCTTGCTGCTTCTGACCCTGGCGGACGCCGAGTCCTTCAGATCGGCCGTCTTCTGGATGATGGGAAGGCTCTGGGGTGCGGGCTGGGTAGGCGTAGCCGGGATGTCGGCGCTCCTTGTGCCCTGCCTCGTCGTGATCTTCGCCCTGTCCCGCCCGCTTGATTTGATGGCCGCCGGAGAAGAGACCGCGGGATACCTGGGGGTGCCGGTGGAGCGGATGAAGCTTCTGAGCTATCTGGTGACTTCGCTCCTGGTCGCGGCCGCTGTCTCGGTATCCGGCGTAATCGGTTTCGTTGGCCTGATCGTCCCCCATGCCGTGCGTCTGGTCTGGGGGGCGAATCATTCTCTGCTTCTCCCGGCCTCGTTTCTCGGAGGCGGGGCGTTCCTGGTTCTCACCGACACGGTCGCCCGCGTGGTGGTATCCCCTCAAGAGCTGCCCACCGGAGTGATCACGGCACTCATCGGAGTGCCGGTCTTCGCGATTCTCCTTATCCGGAGTGGGCGATGAGGAGAGGGGACGAGGCCTTGAGCGGAGGTGGATCCACCCTGGAGGCTTCGGGGGTCGGTTTCATGTACGATGGCGCCCGGACGAAAGCGGTGTCGAGCGTGACCGTGGCGATTCGTCCGGGGACGCTGACCTCTCTCCTCGGTCCCAACGGATCGGGGAAGTCCACCCTTCTGAAGCTGCTCGCGGGCGGGTTGGATCCGGTGGAGGGAAGCGTGGCCCTGGACGGACGAGACCTGGACCACTGGAAGCCCCGGGCCCTTGCTCGGATTCTTGGCGTGGTACCCCAGATCGAGCACGTGCCGTTCCCCGTGGCGGTCCACGATCTGGTCGCCATGGGGAGGTACCCTCACCTGGGCCCCTGGCGCTCACCAGGTGCGGCCGATCGAGATGCCGTGGAACGGGCCCTCGAACGTTGCGGCGTCGGTCCCTTGGCGGATCGGCCGTTCCAGAGCCTCTCCGGTGGCGAACGACAACGTGTCCGCATCGCCCGAGCCCTCGCCCAGGACCCACGCGTCCTCCTGCTCGACGAGCCCACCGCCTCTCTCGACATGCGCTACGAGATGTCCATCTTCCGGCTCCTCGATGGATTGCGGACCGAGGAAGCGGTCTCGGTTCTCGTGGTTACCCACAACGTCAATCTCGCCGCCCGGTTTTCCGACCGCGTGATGCTGATGAAGGAGGGTCGGATGGCCTTCGAAGGCGTGCCCGACGAGGTCGTCACGCCGAACTGCATCCAGGCGGTCTACGACTGGCCGGCCCTCGTCGTGCAACAGGCCTTTGCCGAGGGCTCGGCGCCCCAGGTCTTTCCTCGGTAGAGGGTCCGTCACCACGGGGCCGGCGGTTCCCGGAGGACCGGACTCGACGGGACGCTGGCCCGTCAACTTCGTGTCATATACTATGTAACACGAGGTATAAACGGCGAGCCTACGGCGGTCCCACGTCCGAGGGGGTGCAGATGAGGGTGGAACGGGAGCTGATGCGAGGGGCCGGTCCGGTGGCGGTGCTCCAGCTCCTGGCGTCGCGCCCGATGTACGGGTACGAGCTGGCGGAAGCGGTGACCCGTAGCACAGAAGGCGTGCTGGAGATGGGGCAGTCGACCCTCTACCCCTTGCTGTACAACCTGGAGGGAAAGGGCCTGATCCGCGGCCGCTGGATGGAGGCCGACTCCGGGCGGCGGCGCAAGGTGTACGGCCTCACGAAGAAGGGCGAGCGGCACCTCGTCGGTCAAAGAGCACAGTGGCGCCACGTGGTCAGGGCCATGGCTTCCCTCGGGGTCCTGGCGCCCGAAGAGGGGGAGGGCATGTGAGGACTCCGCGGAGCAGGGAGCGAACATGGGTCCGTGTCCGGGACATCGTCGGGGGCGCCGGGTTGCCTCACACGGTCGAGAACAAACTGATGACCGTGCTCGAGGAGAGCGGTCTCGCCGGCGACGCATTGCTGGATGTATGTCGGGAGTTGGTGACCCACATGGAAGACGGGGTTGGGGCCGGACGTACTAGCGAAGACCTGCTGGAGGACCTGGGAGACGAACGCCGGCTGGCCGGTTGGATCGGCCGTGAAAAGCGACTCGGCGACCCGGATCTCCGCGATCGATCCCCCATCAGCGCACATCGGCGATCGGTCTTCGGAAGCCTGGCGCGACACATCAGGTACGCATTTCGGCGAGCGCGGCAGAGCCCCGGGTTCACCCTGACCGCGGTGGCTTCCCTTGCCATCGGCATCGGGGCCAACACCGCCATCTTCACCCTGGTCCACCATGTCCTTCTGTCGACGCCGCCCTACGAGGAGCCGGAACACCTGGTGGACCTGTACATCGACTCGCCCGAGTTCTCATATATGGTCCTGTCGTACCCCGAAGTCATGGCGGTGCGAGAGGGAACAACCGAGGCTTTCGAAGCGGTTGCAGCGGCCGGCCTCGGTGTCGCGCAACTGGAGGAGGCCGGACAGACGCGGAATCTCCTTACGGAGTTGGTCACCGGTAACTACTTCGTCACCCTGGGGGTGGACGCCCACCTCGGCCGACTCATCGGTGAATCCGACGAGCATGGAGAATCCGCCGATCCTGTAGTGGCTCTCTCCTATCGGCTTTGGCGCGACGACTTCGGGAGCGATCCGGCAATCGTCGGTAGCGAGTTGGTCCTCGGCGGGCGCTCCTACACGGTCGTCGGGGTGGCTTCGAGCGAGTTCGCCGGCTCCTTCCGGGGCCTGGTTCCGGACCTGTTTCTTCCGGTGCTGGTGAGGGATCAATTGGAGCCTGGAGCCTCGAGTCCCGCCCAGGAGTGGGGCAATCACGCGTATTTCACCAAGGCCCGGTTGCGGCCCGGCGCCACGTTGGAGCAGGCTCGCGTACTCACTGGTAACGTGACTGCCCGGCTCGTCGAAGAGGATCGCTGGTCGCCTGACTTCTCCGTGAGTCTGATCCCCACCGCCGACGTGCTCCTCTTCCCGCCGGTCGACCGGTTCATTCGGATGGCGGCCGTCCTACTGATGGTAGTGGTGGGGTTCGTACTCCTCATCGCCTGCGCCAACCTCGCGAGCTTTCTCCTGGCCCGCTCGCTGGACCGCCGCCGTGAGATCGCCGTACGCATGGCCCTGGGTGCAAGTCGGAGAGATCTGGCGGCGCAGCTCGGCGCAGAGGCCCTGCTCCTGGCTCTGGTAGGGGGTGCGGTCGGTGCGGCCCTGGGGTCCGCCGCGTTGCAGGCCCTGGTAACCGCCGACCTGCCTCTCCCGATACCGATCACGCTCGACGTGGGGCTGAATCGGGCGGTGTTGGCCTTTGGCCTGGGCGCTTCCCTGGTCGCGGGCCTCCTCTTCGGCCTCCTTCCGGTTCTCGGGGCGTCCCGCACGGACGTGGCTTCCACGCTGAAGAACGAAGCGACCGGGGTGGGAAAAAGCCGGCTGCTCTCGGTGCGTGGGCTCCTCCTCGCCGGGCAGGTCGCCGTCTCCATGGTGCTGCTCGTGGGAGCGGGGCTGTTCCTGCGAAGCTTCCAGGCCACGCTTTCGGTGGATCCGGGGTTCGGCCGCGAGCCGGCGGCCACGGTGACCGTCGCCCTTCCGGCCGGCGTCTACGACGATGAGTCGGCACGGGCGCTGGTGCGGGAGATCCTGGACGACTTCCGAGCTATCCCGGGGGTCGAAGCCGTGGGACTGATCACCAACCTTCCACTCAACACCTTGAACCGAACCAACTCCGAGGTCCGGTTCGACGGGGTCGATCCTCCGGTGGGCCGGGACGGATTCGTGGTGGACCACGCCGCCATTACACCGGGCCTGCTGGAGGCCCTGGGGATTTCCCTGGTCCGAGGCCGTGAGTTCAACTCGGGGGACGCCCGAGACTCGGAGCCGGTCGTCTTGGTGAACCGGGCCCTCGTTGAGCGTTACTGGCCGGGTGAGGACGGACTGGGTCGGAGACTGTGGATCGCCGGACGTGATGCCACCGTGGTCGGAGTCACCTCCACCACGAAGGTCAGGAACCTGGGTGAGCCGCCGACCGCGATGATCTACCTGCCCTTCGAACAGGACTTCTCACAGGCCTTCCAGGTGGTCGCCAGGACGAGGGGCAATGCCGACGCCCTCGCTCTAGCCCTTCTGACCGCGGCAAGAGCCCGGGACCCACTCATCTGGGGTTGGCAGCCACGCAGTCTTCAGCGCCACATCGGTGTGTTGCTTCTCCCGGCGCGCCTTGCCGCACTCGTCATCAGCCTCTTCGCCCTGGTCGCCCTCACACTGGCCGGAGTCGGGCTCTACGGCATGGTATCCTACGCCGTCGCCCAGCGAAGGAGGGAAGTCGGGATCCGGATCTCCCTCGGCGCCGACGCCGGCGGTGTCATCCGCATGCTCATGGCAACGGGCCTGAGGCCGGTGGCGTTGGGCGGGTTCGCGGGGCTCCTTCTGGCCCTCGTGGGCGGTAGGCTCCTCGGCTCGTTGCTGTTCGGGGTCAGGCCGCTGGATCCGGCGGCCTACGGGCTGGTGAGCGCCGTCTTCGCCTCAGTCGCGGTGCTGGCAGCGTGGGCACCGGCCCGTCGGGCGAGCAGGGTCGATCCCGTGTCGGCACTCCGGGCCGAGTAGCGCCGCTCTTCATCCGCCGCCGGAAGTCCAGACCTACCCGGGCGGGTCCGACGGTGCCGGGCACGTCCGGTGGATCGGCTTCCCGCCACCGGAGTCGAAGGCCAGGTTGTCCAGCGGGACCGGCTGCCCGCATTTGGCGCAGATCTCGCCCGCTTTCACGGATCGCTTGGCAGGGTTGGACTCCCCCGTGCCGAAGAGCTTGTCGAGAAAGCCCACTGATGTCCCTCCCGTGTGTTTGGTGGGGAATCCTAGGTGAACCAAAGAGGGGCGCCAAGGTCGGCGCCCGTGACCAGTCGCGGACCCCAGCCGGGAACAGGGCCGTCGTCGCAGGTCAGAGAGCTTCGAAGACGCCGCTCTCACGATTCTTGCGTACCCCGTCCCACGGGAAGTAGCGGCCGTTCATGGCCAGATAGGTTCCGGGGCTCAGGACCTGAACGAAAGACAGGGCACTTCCCAGGTTGAACAGACCGTCGGAGCTGCCGAATGCGATAGGGATCATCGCGCCGGTGAGTACGATGGTCTTCTCGGGAACCGACGCGGCCACAGCGCCGGCCGTCTGCACCATGGTGTCGGTCCCGTGGGTGATGACGATGCGGGATTCGCGGCACGCCCTACAGGCGGCCACGATGGCTGCCCGGTCGTCATCCGTCATCTCCAGGCTGTCGACCAGCATCAGCGTGGTGACTCTCACCTCCAAGCGGCAACGGCCCATGTCCAGCATCTCCTGGAGATGGGAGTTGCGGAACTGGAGTGCCCCTCGGATCTCATCGTATTCCTTATCGAACGTGCCTCCGGTCACGAAGATGCGAATCGCCATGGGGCTCCGGGGAAGGGAAGGGTGATCGGTCAGGTCCGAATCTGGCGGCGCCCGGGTGTCGCACGCCAATCGCCCTCCGCCACCGGGGCGCTCCGTGACGGCCTACAAGTCGAGCGTCCACTGGTGTGGTGTTTCGGGAGTCTCGGAGGAGCCATCCCCGACCGTTACGATACCCGGGGCGGCCGGCGCTTCAGGATGAAGAGCCCCTCTTTCATGCTCGTGACGATGATGACGCCGCTCTCGAAGTACGGGTAGGTGCTCCACGCACCGGCGAATCCCGGTACGTCATCGCCCGCCGGTACCGTGTCGAAGTAGCCCACTTCTTGGGGCTCGGTGGGATTCGAGATGTCCAGGATCCTCAGACCGCTCACGTAGTTCGCCTGGTACATCAGGTCGCCCTTCACGTACAGGTTGTGATCGGAAGAGGCCGTGGTTCCGAAGTGTTCTTTGACCAGCACCGGATCGCCCAACTCCTGGATGTCCCAGACGAGGGTCCGCGTCCGGGACACGCTTCCGGCCAGCTCGTCCAGCTCGTCGTTCATATAGAAGTACCGGTGATCGTCGGACACCCACCCCTGGTGGAGGTATCCGGTGTTGGGGTAGGCGGCCGTGGAGACCGCGACGGGCTCGTCTTTGTCCGTCACGTCCGAGATCGATAGGGCGTTTTCGTTCGCCCCCAAGCAGATCTCGTGATCCTGGAAGTCGGGGTCCGGTCCATGATATCGGATGCATTGGGCATCGTGGCTGTACCCGGTTCCCGCGTTCCCCGTGGAGGCGTCTGCGAAACAGCCGGCGAAGGTCGGATTGGCGGGCTCTCTGATGTCGATCATGTGCAGCCCGCCACCGCAGGTTTCGCCTCCACCCGAGGCCCCCACCACGTAGGCGAAGCCGGTCCCCTCGTTGATCACGATGTTGTGTGCGCTGTGGATCTGATCGTAGTGGGCTGTCTCCTCGAAGGTCACGGGGGGATCCGTCACGTCTCGAAGCTGCGTCAGGTCGAACACCTGAACGCCATGGGGCCCGGCTCCGTCCGAGACGACATAGGCGTGGTTGTCATAGACCTTGATGTCCCGCCACATGTTGGGCACCGCGCCCTCGGTCAGGGGCAACTCGCCCAGGTAGACCGGATTGGACGGATCCTGCAGGCTCACGAAGGTGGTTGCGTCGGCCCGGCCGGCGATGGCGTACTCGATGCCGGTGACCGGGTCGGTCCATCCCCAGACGTCGTTGGCAATCACGCCGCGTCCGCCGCCCAGGGCCTGGACGGGCACGAAGGCGACGAGGTCGACTTCGCTGCAGCCGAAACCGCCCGCTTCGCCCTCTTCGCACTCCACTTCGGCTCCCATCAAAGCCGTCAAGCCCTCCGCCTCGTCAATGACGGTTCCGGCGTCTTCCCACCCCGTTCGGGTCCGGGTGAAGATATGCCCGGTTCCCTCGAAGAAGTCCTCGCCGGGAGAGCCTACGACCGCCACGCCGCCCCCCACGGTGACCGAGAGTCCGTAGAAGTTGAACGGCGCACCGGGCCCGAACTCGGCAACCTGGAGCCAACGGCCGTTGGTGTTCTGGCGAAACGCCAGGCCGCCCCCGACCCCACCTCCGGAAAGGGGCGTGCCCACGACCATCTCGGACCCGGATACCGCAAGCGACATACCGAACCCGGACTGCGGGGCAGGCTCGTCCGCCGCGACCGTTTCGATCAGCTCCCAGCCCGTATCACCTTGGCCAAACCGGTACACGGCACCGGTGAAGCCACCGGAGAGGGGCGCTGCGCCGTACACGTGACCCTCGCTGACCGCGGTGCTCCAGCCGAGGGAAGCAGGCCCCGGGTCCGGCGGCGTCAGCACTGCCGACTGATGCCATGAGCCACTCGCCTCCTCGAAAACGAAGAGGGCGCCGGGCAACAGCTCCGGTTGAGGCGCTCCCGGCATCATGTTGAGTGCTCCCCCGGGCGCCCCTACGACCACGAGGTTCCCCTGGCTGGCCAGAGAGGCGCCGAAGCGCCCCCCCTCCGCCGCTCCGTCGCCCTCGAGAACGTAGACCTGCTCCCAGCCGTCGACTCCCCGTTCGTATGCCACCACGGCGCCCCTCCCGCCGTTTTGCTCAGGGGCTCCCGCCAGAACGGTCTCTCCGTTGGTGGTGATCGAGGTCCCCAGCGCGGCGCCTACCGTTGCGTCCGGCCAGGCGAAGCGACCCTCGAGGGCCCATCCGCTCCCGGAGCGCTCGAAGATGTAGACGTGGCCTGAGCCTTCGCGGGGGGCTCCGACGGCCAGGATGTCCCCGTGGACGGCCAGGGATTCTCCGAACCCGATGCCGATCTCGCCGTCCTCGGGGGCCACGACCGCAACCTCGTCCCATCCCTCGCCATCCTGGACGAAGACGTGCACGGCTCCGGGCCGGTTCGCCGGCATGGGGAACAGCCCGATGCCGCCGGGACGGCCGACGAAGAGCTCCTCGCCTGTGTAGACCACGGCCGCCCCGAATCCTCCGCGGACGGCCTCCGAGGTGGTCGGTTGGGCTTCGGCCGGAACCGATTGGGCCTTGATTCCAGGTGCCAGGAGGAGCAGGGAGAGGAGCAGGGCGGGTGATCGCATGGTCCAGGTTCTCGGGCTTGGGGGAGGGTCCGATCCGTCGGTAAGGAAAGTATACGCTCGAGGCCCCGTGAAACGTTCCCCGGCGCTGGGCCGGGGGGTGGCCAGGCCCCGTGGCGGAGGCCACCGACGCGTCCTATTGTCACACCATCATGAATCAGCCAGAAGAGGCGAGGATCCCGCGGGGCGAGCTGGATTCCGACGACATCACCCGCCTTCTGGGCGCGGCGCAGCGCGGCTCGCCCCAGGCCTTGGATGAGGTGTTCGAGTCGGTGTACCCCAAGCTGCGGGAGATGGCCCAGTCCCGCCGGAAGGGTTGGCGGGGCAACTTCACCATGAATACGACGGCCCTCATTCATGAGGCGTACCTGAAGGTTGCCCGTCAGGCGGAGGGCGCCGACTACCAGAATCGGGGCCACTTCTTCGCCGTTGCGGCGAGGGCCATGCGGCAGGTGCTGATCAATTACGCCGAGAAGCAGAGCGCGAAGAAGCGGGGTGGTGGGGCCGCCGAGGTCACACTGTATGAAAAGGACGCGGTACACGAGGAGGCCCTCGACGAGATCCTCGCTCTCGAGGCAGCCCTGAAGAAGCTGGAGACCCTCTCCGAGCGTCAGGCCCAGGTCGTGGAATGCCTGTTCTTCGCCGGGCTCGGGGTACAGGAGACCGCCGAGGCCCTGGCCATCAGTCCGGCCACCGTGAAGCGGGACTGGAGCGCTGCCCGTGCCTGGCTGTATCGGGAGATCCAGGGAGGGGCCTGACGCCTCGTTTCGGCCCTCGACGGGGGGCCCGAATCCCACTGGCCAGGAGGGCTCGGATCACTCTGAAGCGGTGGCCCCGGTAGGGTTCCAGCAGTACCAGCATCTCCTCATCGGTGCCACGAGGCCGCCCCGCGAGGATCCACGCGGCCGCGTTGGGAAGGTGGTAGTCCCCCGTCACGACCGCGTCCGGGTCTCCCAGCCCAGTGCCCCTGAGATAGCCCTCGCTCCAGGGTCCGATCCCCGGGATCGCCGTGAGGGCCTTCACGGTGCGCTCCCCGGTGTAGGAGCCCGCAGCTTCGAGGGTGGCGGCGGCCCGGGCCGTGCGCACCAGGGTCCGTGCCTGCTTGTGGGGTACCCCATCCGAAACGAAGCGGAACCAGGGAGTGTCGGCCACCTTTCCGCAGCTCGGCGGCACCATCAAGTCGTGGGGCCCTGGCGCTGGACTTCCAAGGTCCCTGACGATGCGCCGCCAGGCCCGCTGGCTTTCACCGATCGTGACGAGTTGCTGGAGGACGATCCGGGTCAGCTGCGGAAACAGAATGGGCAGCCGGGCGAGGTGGATCCCCAACGTTCGCTTCCAGACCCTGCGGAATGAGGGGTCGCGGGGCGAAAACGAAGAGGGATCGTCCTCCAACCCGAGGAGAGCCTCCACCCTGGGCTCGAGCCACTCGCTTCCCTCGCCCCAGAGCTCCACGAGGAGGGAGGGGCCCTTCTGCTCCACCTGGAGGGTCACCGGTCCCGCCGGCGTGGAATGGCCCCAGACCCATCGGTCTCCCACGAGGCGGAGAGAGGGGTCGCCGGCGCCCATTCGATACACCCCCAAAGTGCGCCTGAGGCGGTAGTGTGCCGGGGGGGCGAACTCGAGGGCCGTCATGCCTTCAAGCTAGTGGACCCGAATCGAAGCGGCGCCCTTCGGACCGACGGGGTCGAGAGCCGGTGGATGGGAGCCGGGGCCGCCGAGTCGCACGGCCCCGGCCATCCGATGGTGCCTACGGAATCAGATTCCGACTTGCCTTCCGGAGCAGAAAGACGCCTTCCGCGCCGGAGGTCACGACGACGACGCCGCTTTCGAAATAGGGATAGTTGCTCCATGAGCCGTCGAATCCGGGGGCGTCCTCACCCCAGGGGACGGTATCGAAAAAGGCGACGGGCTCCGGGTTCTCCCGGTCTGAGATGTCCAGAATCCGAAGACCGCTGACATAGTTGGACTGGTACATCAGGTTGTCGCGGATGTACAGGTTGTGGTCCGACGACCGGTTGTCCGAGAAGTACTCCGTGACCAGGATCGGATCGTCCAGGTCTTTGACGTCCCACACGAGGGTGCGGGTGTTCTCCACGCCTCCCCCCAGCTCGTCGAGCTCATCGTTCATGTAGAAGTACTCGTGCTCCGAGTCGATCCACCCCTGGTGCGAGTAGCCCACGTTGGGGTAGGAGGCCGTGGCCAGGGCCACCGGCTCCCCTTTCGTGGTCACGTCGGCGATGCTGAGGGCCGTTTCGTTGGCGCCGAAACAGATCTCTTTTCCTTCATGCTCGGCGTCGGGACCGTGGTACACGATGCACATGGCATCGTGGCTGTATCCCGTGCCCTGACGGCCCGTGGCTGCGTCTGCGAAGCAACCGGCGAACGTGGGGTTCTTCGGGTCCCTGATATCGATCATGTGAAGGCCACCGCCGCAGGACTCCCCCCCTCCGCTGCTCCCGACCGAATAGGCGAAGCCGGTCTCTTCGTTGATCACGATGTTGTGGGCGCTGTGGATCTGATCGTAGTGAGCGGTCTCGGCAAAGGTGACGGGAGGTGATGCCACGTCACGGAGCTGGGTCAGGTCGAACACCTGCATGCCGTGAGCCCCCGCCCCGTCGGAGACGATGAAGGCATGATCCTCGTAGACCTTGATGTCACGCCACACGTTGGGATTGGCGCCCTCGTGGAGGGGGAGGTCGCCCACGAACACCGGATTCCCCGGGTCGCTCATGTCGATGAACGACGTGCCGTCATAGCGGCCGACCAGTGCCCATTCCTTTCCGGTCGCCGAGTCGGTCCAGCCCCAGACATCGTTGACCTGCACACCCCGGGCGCCACCGATGGCGGAGACCGGGAGGAACGACACGATGTCCACGTCCGCGCAGCTCCAGATGGCGGCGGTACCGTCTTCACAACGCACGTCCGAACCTGTGATCGCATCCAGGCTCGCAACCTCGCTCCACACCTTGATGCCCCTAGACCAACCGGTTTCCGTGCGTTCGATGATCGCGGCCGTGCCCACGCCCCAGTCATCCCCCGGGAGACCGACAACGCCGAGCTCGGTGCCCAGGGCCACGACATCACCCATCCGGTCTCCCTGGGCGAGACCTTCGACCGCCACCTTGGTCATTGTGCCCCAGTCGTCTTCCTGGGCGTCCCATGTCATCACGTAGGCCCGCCCCTGGAACCCTCCTGCACCGCGGGCGCCGATCCAGAGGGACATGTCCTTTTCGTCGGCGGTCAGGGATGTGCCGAACTGGGTGCCCTGTCGGCCGTCGAAGGGTCGGTACGCGGCCCACTCGGACCACTCGCCGGCCTCTTCGCTCCAGCGGTATCCTTGGACCGCTCCCACGAATCCGCCCGCCCCCGGGGCCCCGGCCATGGCCATCCCGTGCTGGGTCAAGACCGAGCTGCCGAACGCAGCTTGCGGCCCGCCGTCGGACATCTCCAGGACGGCGATCTCCGACCAGGTCCCGCCTTCATCGCGCTTGAATGCATACACGGCTCCGGCCCCCTGGCCACGCTGGGGAGCTCCAACCAGCGCGTGGGTCCCATCGGTCGACAGCCCGACGCCGAATCGGTCGTCCGGAAGGCCGTCGCTGGCCGTGAGCTTTGCCTCTTCTCTCCAGGTACCGTCGTCGCCACGTACGAGCACGTAGACAGCGCCCCGAGCTTCGTTGTGGGCCCAGGACGACACGAGGGCGACGTTGCCGTGAACCGCCATCGAGCGGCCGAAGGCGTCGCCCGGTTGAGCGTCACTCGCCGTGATGCGGTCAATGTGCACCCAGGTCCCGGAGGCGTCGCGCTCGTAGATGTAGACGGCCCCTCGGGTATCGTCCACTACGGTGGCTCCGACCAGCATTTCGTCGCCCGACACTCCGATAGCGCGTCCGAAGTGGTCGCCGTCCGTGGCGTCGGAGCCCACCAGGCGCTGGACTTGCACCCACTCACCGTCCTGATTGCGGTACACGTAGACCGCGCCTGGCCCGCGTTCGTTGGTGGACTCCCCCACCAGCAGGTCCGTGCCGGCTACGGCCACCGATTCCCCGTAGCCCTGAGCGGCCCCACCAAGAGGCGCTCCGGCGAGACAAGCTATAGCCATGAAGAGCAGAAACTTCTTCACTCTTGGTTTCCTCGTTCGAAATGAATTCAAGGGCCGTACAAAAGGCCCGAGTAGCATACAGCCCAGGGCGCGAAAAGGTGCACGTCCCAGGTATGGCCGGGTTGTGGAAATCCGGGGTGCGGCGGAGGTTTGGTCCACGGTTTCCTCTTTTCGGAGTGCCCATGCTCGATCGTCGCACCGGTCATCCCACGGGTTGGCGGAAGGCCATCTGGTTGATGGGGTGCGCGCTTCTACCGAGCTGCAGCGCGGAATCGGCCGTCGAGCCCGTGCTCGTCGCCACGGCCTCTCAGATGGGGCCCGTGGGGTACAGGGATCCGGCGGGGGGGATCTCGCCCGACGGTCGTCTCGTAGCGTACACCCAGGGCCGGATGGTGGTCGTGGAGACGCTGGGTCCCGATGCGGCCCGTCGGACCCTTGGGCCTGCGCCGAGCCAGGTCCGGTACGTACGGTGGCTACCGGATGGCGACCGCCTCGCCGTGCACGAGCGCTCGTTCGACCAGAGGGCGCAGTGGTGGACGGTGTACGATGTGGTGACGGGAGCCTCCCAAGCCCTTTGGAGCACGGCCGAGAGCGCCGGAGATGGAGACACGGCTACCGGATCAGCCATGGTCGGCCGGCTCCTGGAGCTCTCCTGGTCTCCCGACGGCGGCGCTGTCGCAGGCGTGACCCGGGAGGGGGGCCGGTCCCAGGTGTGGACGTTCGACGAATCAGGCGGTCGTGGGACCGTCGTTGCCGAGAGCGAGCGCCTGTCTCTACCGGAATTCACGCCCTCGGGGGAATTGGCATGTATCGAACGGTCCGACGGCCGGCAGTCGCTCAGGTTGCCCTGTGCGGCGGGGCCGGTCTCGTGGCTGGACCACCATGAGCCCTACGGCCACGTTGCCTTCTCCCCTGACGGTACGGTCGTCTACTACGCCGCTCCCGGGGCCAACGGCGTGCTGGAACTCTGGGCGCGGCCGGTCGGGGGCGGAGAGGCCCGGCGGCTGGCCGCTCACGAAAGGGACGCGTACGAACCTTCCGTTACCCGGGACGGAGCGGTCCTCTACAAGAGTCAGGACTACATGGTGTCCGTGTGGGGCATTCAGCCTGACGGCGGAGGCGTCCAGCAGATCACGGCGTTTCAGTCGGAGACTCCCACCTG
>JAHEKK010000032.1 GCA_024638395.1 Gemmatimonadota bacterium
AACTCCGGAAGGGACGGTGGATCTCAGGGAAGCGGAGGCGCTTTTGGACGGTGCCAAGGTCCTGGTCGTCAACGCCGCGTCCAACGTTCTCGGCACGGCCCTTCCCGTGGCTGAACTGGCCGCTCTGGCAACGTCGGCGGGAGCCCTCGTCGTGGCGGACGGCGCGCAGTCGGCGGGGCACCTCGAGCTGGACCTTCCCGAAGCCGGTGTCGACGTCATCGCATTCACCGGACACAAGGGGCTCCTGGGTCCACAGGGCACCGGTGGGCTCTGGGTGCGAGAGGGGGTGGAGGTGAACCCTCTCATATGTGGCGGCACAGGAGGGGACTCCAGGCGCCGGGAAATGCCCCCGACAATGCCCGATCACCTGGAGGCGGGAACGGGAAACGCGCCGGGCATCGCTGGGCTGCTGGCCGGGTGCGAGTTCGTGATGGAGCGCGGGGTAGCGGCGATCCACGGCCACGAAATGAGGTTGAAGAAGAGACTCCGCGACGGTCTGGAGGCCATGCCGCACGTCCGGGTCCTATCCCCGCCGGGCCCCGACGGAGTCGCGGTGGTTACCGTGGCCAGCAGCGCCCTGGACGCCGCGGGATTGGCCGACCGTCTGGACCGGGAGCATGGAGTACTGACGAGGGCCGGCCTCCATTGCGCCCCCGAGGTACACCGGATTCTGGGCACCGAGGAGACGGGGGCCGTGCGCTTCTCCCTGGGTTGGGCCTCTACGGACGAGGACGTGGACGCCGCCCTTGCAGGTGTCGATGCCGTCCTCTCGGGCCCCCGGGTGGCGGTGACCCGCGAGATCTGAGAAGCGTTTCGAGGTGGGGCGGCTCAGGCTCTTCTTCGCGGTTTGGGTCCCACCGGATTGCGGGGATGTCATCTGGCGTGAGCTGGCGCCCTTACGTCGCAGGGCGCCCGGGGTCCGGTGGACGCGGCCCGATTCATACCACGTGACCCTGCGCTTCCTCGGCGACGTGGAGCCGGAGCGGGTCGCCCCGTTGTCGGCACTCCTCGATGAGGCGGCCCGCGTGCCGCGAGTCCCGATTCGCCTCCATGGTCTCGGTGCCTTCCCCTCGAAGGGACCTCCCTCCGTGATCTGGATCGGCGCGGAGAGCCCGACCTTGGCCAGCTTGCACCTCCGGCTTGAGGAAGGCCTCGATCCCCTCGGATTCCAGGCCGAGAAGCGTGCGTTCCACCCGCACCTCACGGTGGGCAGACTGCGGGCGCGAAAGGGGGCGGTCTCCATCCGCGCTGCCGAGACCGCCCCCAGTGCCCGGGCCTTTGTGGTGGACCGTCTCCATCTTGTGTCCAGTGACCTACGGCCGAGCGGTCCGCGCTATACTTTCTTGCATACGGCCGGGATGTCCGGTGGACCCGGCGATGGCTTGGGGTAGGCGACCATGATCCAGACTATCAAGAAGACCTTCGTACGGGTTGGCCTGGTGATCTCGGCGGTCATCATCGCCTACGTGGGGTGGCGATGGGGGTCCGCGGTTTTCCCCCGGGCCGAAGAGATGCTGGGCATCGACCGTCCCGAAGAGACGGCGCCCGAGGCCACGCCCGAGATCGCGGCTCGGGCGCAGGAGCGTATCGAGTCGTTCCTCCAGGGTGGAGAGCCCGAACTCCGACTCGAGGGCGTCGAGGTCTCCTCCGTCCTCCGGCATATGATCCCAGGCATGGTTCCGGGGGGCGTCCGAGAGCCCATCGTCCTGTTCCGCGACGACCGCGTGGAGTTTCATGCCCAGGTGGTCCGTGCGCGGATCCCCGATCTTTCAGACCTGAAGCTGGCTCTGGGCATTCTCCCGGACACCTTCGCCGTCGAGGTCGGGGGCACCCTCATGCCTTTCGGTGAATCCGGAGCCGTCTTCATGATCTCCCGCGTGCAGGCCGAAGGTGTGCCCCTACCGAGGCGGGTTTTCCGCGCCGTGTTGGCGGGCATGGTTCCCGAGGAGCGCCGGGGCCTCCCCGTCGAGGCCGTCCCCGTGCCCATGCCCGAGGGATTCCAGGGCGCATACGTCCAGGACGGCGCGCTGATGTTGATTCGCCGCTGACCACGACCTCCAACCGCGCAGACCTCCAAGCCACCGAGGCAATACGGACTCCATGGCCACGATCCTGATCATCGACGACGAAGAGTCCATCCGCGACGCCCTTCGCCAGGTCTTCGACTACGAGGGCCACGAGGTTCATCTCTCCTCGGATGGCCCCAGCGGCCTGATCGATTATCCCGATGTCGAGCCCGACGTCATCTTCCTCGACGTGAAGATGCCCGGTATGGACGGGTTGGAGGTTCTGGAGCGGATCCGGGCGGAGGATCCGGACGCTCTGGTGGTGATGATTTCAGGGCACGGAACCATCGATACGGCGGTCGAGGCGACACGCAAAGGGGCCTTCGACTTCCTCGAGAAGCCCCTCGATACCGATCGCTTGCTGGTCACACTGAGGAACGCCCTCCGGGTGCGAGGCCTCAGCGAGAGCGTGGAGCGGCTCAAGAGTGAAGTGGAGATCCACTACGAGATCGTGGGCAGCTCCTACGCCATCCGACAGGTACTGGAGCGGGTCGAGAAGACCGGCCCGGCCGAGGCCCGGGTGCTGATTTCAGGCGAGAACGGAACGGGGAAGGAGCTCACCGCCAGGGCGCTTCACCGGCTGTCTCCGCGGAGCGAGGGTCCTTTCATCGAGGTGAACTGCGCCGCGATTCCCTCTGAGCTCATCGAATCCGAGCTCTTCGGCCACGTGAAGGGGTCCTTCACCGGTGCGGTCTCGGACCGCGCCGGGAAGTTCGAACAGGCCGACGGTGGCACACTCTTTCTGGACGAGGTCGGGGATATGTCCCTCGCGGCCCAGGCCAAAGTCCTGCGGGCTCTCGAGGAAGGGAAGATCACACGGGTAGGTGGCTCGGGGTCCCGGACCGTGGATGTGAGAGTGATCGCGGCAACGAACAAGAACCTGGCCGAGGCCATCGAGGCGGGTGACTTCCGCGAGGATCTCTTCTACCGCCTCAACGTGGTGCCCATCACGATGCCCCCCCTCCGGGAGCGCCGCGAGGACATTCCGATGCTCATCACCCACTTTCTGGCGCGCCTTGCCAGGACCGAGCGCGTGGCGCCCAAGGCCTTTTCCGCAGACGCCGTCGAGCGTCTCGGCGGTCTGGATTGGCCGGGGAACGTCAGAGAGTTGAGGAACACGGTGGAGCGGCTCCTGATCCTGAGCTCGGGCGCGGCGGTTGAGGCGAGGGACGTGGTGCAGCTGGTTTCCGGAGGTGGCGCTCAGGAGGGGCTCCCCGGCGGCCTTCTCGGCATCGAGACGTTCGGCGCGTTCAAGGACGCGGCGGAACGGGCGTTCATTCTCGCAAAGCTCCGGGAAAACGACTGGAACGTCTCGGAGGCGGCCCGGAGGATGGAGATGCCCAGGTCCAACCTGTACAAGAAGATCGAGAAGTACGGCCTTGAACGAGGCTGAGGGGTTCGGCCGGTAGACCGGGCTCTTATCGGCTGCCGGCGGCGACCGTGCTCTCGTCCATCACCACCTGGGCCCCGTTGGGTAGCCGGTAGAGAGCAGACATGGTGCGGTAGTCCCGGGCAGAGAGGCGAGAGGCCGCGTTGGTCGGGTACATGAGGTCCGCTTCATGGTCGCTATGGGGAAGTCCCAGAGCGTGGCCCATTTCGTGGGCCGCCACGAGCTCGATGTCCTCAGGGGTCATCTTGAATTGCCCGTTGTAGGGATTCCGGGTGGCGAGAGAGACCTCGACGGAGGTGAACGTCGCGCCGGCGGGACCGGACTCCCAACGGGTCCTGGTGGTCCCCAGCGCGACGCCGTCCAGTTGCCGGGTCCAACGGACCACGATATCGGCCTCCGCATCCGGCGAGGCAGCCCGATCGTCAATGGTCAGGGGGAAGGGGCGCCCTTGCCAGGCGTTGATTCCCCGTGTGGCCGCCCGGCGGAGAGCGGCGGCCGCCTGGGGCTCTTCGTGGTCCATGCCTTCGACCCGCACCCGGAGGGCGCGGCGTGACTCGGTCCAACGCTGCACCCGAAATCCGCGCGCCGAAGAGAGTTGAGCGCACAGGTATCCGGCATCCCGGCATGCCTCGTCGGCCGTCAGGCGAAGCGCTGGTGTTTCCACGAGGGATGATTCGCAGCCGCCCTCCGGGCACACCGCGACCGGGGGGCCAGGGTCGGGAGCGGCCACGGAAGCCAGGGCCAGCCCCACAGCACCGGCCAGGGCCAGCAGGAGAAGGGGTGACGTTCGGCCGGAGCGTCCGCGGGCGTCCATGGTCATCCGAGTCCGGAAGGCGAAGGGAGTCGCGGCGGCGGACCTCCCTTCAACGAGTATCGTCGGACGGCGAGGCCGCCTTGACGGAGTACGGATGCTCCCGTGGCGTGGAAATCGGCGTATCCCGGAGGTAGCTTCCGTCCCCGTCCCCACCCAGCCCGCCCAAACCGGGAAACCAGCGGAGTCCATGTCCCAGCGCTTTCAGAACTTCATCGCCGGTCAGTGGGTCGATGCCGCCGACGGCCGGACCTTCGAGAATCGCAACCCCGCTCGCCCCGATGACCTGATCGGGCTCTTCCCCCGTTCGGGAGGGCTCGACGTCGACCGGGCGGTGGCCTCGGCCAAGCGTGGATTCGAGCTATGGAGATCCACCCCGGCGCCCGAGCGCGGCATGGTCTTGAAGCGAGCCGGGGATCTTCTGACGGCCCGCAAAGAGGAGGTCGCCCGGGCGGCGACGCGGGAGATGGGGAAGGTGCTCCTGGAGACGCGGGGGGACGTCCAGGAGGGCATCGACACCGCGTACTACGCGGCGACCGAGGGCCGGCGCCTGTTCGGCCACACGGTCCCTTCCGAGCTTCGGGACAAATGGGCGATGACCTACCGGCGACCCATCGGGGTCTGCGGCATGATCACACCCTTCAACTTCCCGATGGCCATCCCGACCTGGAAGATCTTCCCCGCGCTGGTCTGTGGGAACTCCGTGGTCTTCAAGCCGGGCGAGGACGTCCCCCACACCGCCGCGTTGTTCGTCGAGATCCTCCTGGAGGCCGGCCTGCCCCCCGACGTCATCAACCTCGTCCACGGCTACGGTGAGGAAGCCGGGAAGCCCCTCGTCGAGCATCCGGACGTTCCCGTCATCTCCTTCACCGGGAGTACGGAGACGGGCGCTCTGATCGGCGCCACATGTGGCCGCATGCACAAGCGCCTTTCCCTCGAGATGGGAGGCAAGAACGCCCAGATCGTGTTCCCCGACGCGTCCATGGAACTGGCGTTGGAGGGAGTCTTGTGGGGGGCCTTCGGTACTACGGGTCAGCGCTGTACGGCTACCTCGCGCCTACTTCTCCACCGTGACATCGCCGACGAGTTCCTTACCGAGCTGGTCGGCCGCGCCCGAGGGCTACGGCTGGGAGACGGGCTCTCCGACGATACCGACGTCGGCCCCCTCATCAACGAAGCGGCCGTCGAAAAGACGTTGTCGTACGCGGCCCTGGGGGCCGAAACGGGCGATGTCTTGACGGGAGGCGCTCCGGTCACCGCCGCCGAGATGAGTGGGGGGTACTACTTCGAGCCCACCATCGTCGCGGGAGTGGCGCCGGGGTCGCGCTTGGCGGTGGAGGAGATCTTCGGGCCCCTGTTGTCGGTCATCACCTTCGCGAGCGCCGATGAGGCCTTCGCCATCAACAACGAGGTCCAGTACGGGCTTTCCAGCTCGGTGTACACGACCGACGTCAGGACCTCGTTTCGGGCTCTGGCGGAGCTCGACAACGGAATCACCTATATCAACGCGCCCACCATAGGCGCCGAAGCCCATCTGCCCTTCGGCGGCGTGAAGATGACGGGGAACGGACATCGGGAGGGCGGGTGGGAGGTGTACGACTTCTACTCGGAGACCAAAGTGTGCTACGTCGACTACTCGGGGCGACTCCAGAGGGCTCAGATCGACAACTACGACGACTGACGTTCGGAAGGCTCGGGGCTGACCACCGTCGGCCCGGTTCCGAGGCAGGTTCCGCTCCTTCGGAGAGCGGGCATGGATGCGCTCGGCGACGGAAGACCTGCCGACACGACCCCTATGGGGTATACGTCCGCACCAGGCCGTCGGCTCCAACTTTCCCCCTCTCCTGCCGATGCCTTGTAGAGAACGAGCGGCACCGGGCGAGACCCGTGCTTCGGGGTGGCGGTCACCGTCGTTCCGAGACCGGGATCCCGGTGACCAGTGGTGGAGCGGGGCACAGGCCCCAGGTCTCGGGAGATGGTCGGGTGCAGGAGCCAGGACGAGCCGGCGGGCCGGGAGGCCTGAGAGATCTAGGGATTCGACTGCTTCTCGGGTTTGTGGTTTCCGGCTCGTGCCTGCTGGGGGTGGAGGCGGTTCTCCTCGATGCCTTCCGGATCCCGACCCGGTCGATGGAGGGGACCCTCCTGGCCGGCGACTTCCTTCTCGTGAGCAAGGCCCGCTACCTCCGCGGCCGCGCCCTCAAGGGGTTGGGCCTCCCCGTCGATCTCACCCAGGACAGGGGTGACGTAGTGGTCTTCCACCCACCCCACAGCCCCGCCAAATACTACGTAAAGCGGATCGTGGGACTTCCCGGGGACACGGTGGCGATGAGGCGCGGTCTCGTGACGATCAACGGTCAACCCCTCGATGAGCCCTATGCACATTCCAGCGGCCTTCCGGACGGTCATCACCGTTCCATGAACTGGCAGTTGGACCACCGGACTGCCCAGGGACCGCGGCCTACCCGCGACAACTGGGGCCCCCTCGTCGTGCCGGAGGGCCATTACTTCGTGTTGGGGGACAATCGGGACAACAGCGAGGATTCCCGCTACTGGGGCTTCGTCGACGGGGCCCAGATCGTAGGGGAGCCCTGGCGGGTCTACTATTCCCAGGAACCGGTGGCGGAGGTGAATGCGCGCGTCGCCCAGGTGCGCTGGGACCGGATCGGCGAGCTGGTGGAGTAGTCGGCCTTCCCCTCGGGAATGGGCGCGGCGACATTTCCAGGGTCCCCCCATAGCGCCAGAGACCCCGCCCAACCGGAGAAGCCCGGCCAAATGAGTTTCGCCCCCCGCACGGACACTGCGGACGGATCTCTGGACCAGTACCTGAAGGAAATCAGCCAATACCCCCTTATCGACCGAGATGAAGAGGTACGGCTGGCTCAGGGAATACGGGAAGGGAGCGAAGCCGCGCTGGACAAGCTCGTCCGATCCAACCTCCGGTTCGTCGTCGCCGTTGCGAAACGCTACCAGAACCAGGGCGTGCACCTCTCGGACCTGATCAACGAGGGGAACATGGGCTTGATCCGGGCCGCCCATAAGTTCGACGAAACCAAGGGGATCAAGTTCATCTCCTACGCGGTGTGGTGGATCCGGCAGGCCATCCTCCAGGCCCTGGCGGAGCAGAGCCGCATCGTGCGGGTGCCCCTGAACCGGGCCGGGGCTCTCCACCGGATCGGAAAACGGAAGTCGATGCTCCTCCAGGAATTGGGTCGGGAGCCCACCGTGGATGAGATCGCCCAGGACATGGACCTGACCCACGAGGAGGTGGAGCGGACCCTGGCCATCTCCCGGTCCCACCTCTCCCTGGACGCTCCCATGACGCCCGGAGAGGACAACCGGCTCCTGGACTACTTGCCGGATCAGTACGCCCCCGGCCCCGACGAGGAGACGTTCGAAAACGCCCTGCAGGACACCGTCGAGTCGGCCCTCTCGTCACTGAAGGAGCGAGAAGCGCGGATCCTGCGGCTCTACTACGGGCTGGACGGAGATGATCCCATGACCCTGGAGGAGATCGGGGGCATCCTGGGCGTCACCCGGGAACGGGTTCGCCAGATCAAGGAGAAGGCGTTGGCGCGCCTTCGCCACGCTTCCCGGGCCCGCTTCCTCGAGACGTTCGCCCGATAGGCTCCACCGGCCCTCGCCGGTCCCGTTGACACCCCCTGCGGCCCCCGATATCCTTATGTGCTTTGCCACTTAGGCCGCCTGGGGCTTTGACGTCCAAGGCGGCCCGATTGTCAGTGGCCCCAACCTCCCCAACCCAGGCCGTTCCTGAACGTACCGTGAGCAAGACTTTCACGCCCAAAGCCGAAGACATCCACCACGCATGGTGGATCGTGGACGCCCAGGACAAGCCCCTCGGGCGCGTCGCGACCCAGGTGGCCCAGGTACTCCGGGGGAAGCACAAGCCCATTTTCACGCCCCACCTCGACACGGGCGATCACGTGATCGTCATCAACGCGTCGAAGGTGAAGCTGACGGGGAACAAGGCGACACAGAAGACCTACTTCCGGCATTCCGGATACATGGGAGGGGAGAAGCACATCCCCTTCCAGCGCATGCTCGACCGCTTCCCTGAGCGGGTCATCGAGTTGGCGGTGCGGGGCATGTTGCCCAAGAACAAGCTGGGGCGCCAGCTCCGGAAGAAGCTCCGGGTGTATCCCGGGGCCGAACATCCACATCAGGGGCAGGGGCCTGAGCCCCTCGAGGTATGATGGCGGATCTGATTCAGAGCGTGGGACGTCGCAAGACGGCCGTTGCCCGGGTGATCCTCCGCCCCGGCGGCGGTGCATGGTCCATCAACGGTCGGACCCTGGAGAACTACTTCCCCCGGGCCTCCCATCGCATTCGGGTGGAGGAGACCCTGAAAACGGCCGACGCGGAGGGTCGATACGACATCCAGATCCGGGTCAACGGCGGCGGGCTCACGTGCCAGGCCGATGCGATCCGGCTCGGCCTGGCGAGGGCGCTGGTCTCCCAGGACGAGGAGATCCGGAAGACCCTCAGGAGCAAGGGGATGCTCACCCGGGACGCCCGCAAGGTGGAGCGGAAGAAGCCCGGACGCCCAAAAGCGCGGAAGCGCTTCCAATTCAGTAAGCGATAGGACACCCATGAACGACGTGGGCTTGAACGAGCTGCTGGAAGCGGGTGTCCATTTCGGGCATCAGACCCGCCGCTGGAACCCCAAGATGCGCCCCTACATCTTCGGGGAGCGCAACGGGATCCATATCATCGATCTCCGGAAGACGGTCGACCGCCTTCGGGAGGCTCAGGACGCCATTCGCAGAGTGGTCCTGAAGGGAGAGCGGGTCCTCTTTCTTTCCACCAAGAAACAACTGCGGTCCATCATCGAGGAGGAGGCCACCCGGTGCGGAGCCCTCTACGTGACGGAGCGCTGGCTCGGTGGCATGCTGACCAACTTCCAGACCATCCGTCGACAGATCCGCCGGATGAAGGAACTGGAGCGAGGCCAGGAGGAGAACGCCTTCGAGTTCTACACCAAGAAGGAGCGACTCCTTCTGGAGCGTGAGCGCGTCAAGCTGGAGAAGTACTTCTCAGGACTCCGCGACATGGCTCGCCTTCCCGGCGCCGTGTTCGTGGTGGACGCGAAGCGGGAGATCATCGGTGTCCGGGAAGCCCACAGGCTGGGGATTCCGGTCATCGCCATCGCCGACACCAACGTCAATCCCGATCTGATCGACTTCCCGATTCCGGGGAACGACGACGCCATCCGGTCGGTGGGCTTGATCGTCGGGGCCATGGCCGATGCGATCGAAACGGCCCGTAGCGAGGTCCCGGAGGAGCAGCTCAAGCGGCAGGCCGAGCTCGAGGCGACGACCTACTCCACAGAGACGGGCGAGAAGGCGACCGACGAACGCGAAGCCAAGCGTCGGCCGTCCCGGAAGAAGCGTCGTCCCCGGCCCGAGGCCATTGCGCAACATCGCAAGAGCGGAGATGCCGCGGAAACGTCGGAGTCCCCGGAGTCCCCGGAGTCCCCGGAGTCCCCGGAGGCGTCGGACGAGGGTGAAGCCGTGGCCGCTGCGGGAGCAACCGGATCCGAGGACAAGGGAGAGGCGGCTGAGGGCTGAGGACGAAGGAATTACAGCCCTCCTGGTCTTGCACGACCGCAAGAGCCGGGTTGGACGAGGCGGCGGTTCCGGATCGTGATTCGATGACCGGAAACGCCGCCGTTCCATAGCTGGGGCATACATAGAACCGACGAGTGTAGAGAGTGAAATGGATATCAGCGCAAAGTTGGTGAAGGAGCTTCGCGACCGGACGGGCGCGGGCATGATGGATTGCAAGAAGGCCCTCTCCGAAACGGGCGGGGATGTCGAGAAGGCCATCGACCTCTTGCGGAGCAAGGGTGCCGCCAAGGCAGCCAAACGGGCAGACAAGACGGCCAACGAGGGAACCATCGCAAGCTACATCCACCACGGGGGTAGGATCGGAGCCCTGGTGGAGCTCAACTGCGAGACCGATTTCGTGGCCAATACGGACGACTTCCAGGGGCTGGCCCGGGATCTGGCCATGCACGTCGCGGCCGCGGAGCCCCTCGCCGTGTCGTCCAACGAGATCCCCGAGGACGTGACGGAGCGGGAGCGGCGCGTGTACCTGGATCAGGTGCGGGAAGAAGGCAAGCCCGAGAACATCTGGGACAAGATTGTCGACGGGAAGATGCAGAAGTTCTTCAAGGAGCGGGTTCTTCTCGATCAGAAGTTCGTGAAGAATCCCGATCAGAGTATTTCGGAACTGATTACCGAGGTGTCGGCCAAGACCGGGGAGAAGATCGAGGTCGCCCGATTCTCGCGGTTCCAGATCGGTGCCTGATTCGCCATGAGCGAGCAGCGATCCACCAAGTACGGCCGAGTTCTCCTCAAGCTGTCGGGAGAGGCCCTGGCGGGCGATCGTGGATTCGGGATCGACCCGCCCGTGGTGGACCGGATCACCGAGGAAGTGAAGGCCATCCATGGACTCGGCGTCTCTCTGGGCGTCGTGATCGGGGGCGGCAACATCGTTCGAGGCACGACGGCCAGCGAGCGTGGCATGGACCGCGTCTCGGCGGACTACATGGGCATGTTGGCGACCATCATCAACGCCCTGGCTCTCCAGGATCTCCTGGAGCGGAAGGGCGTGGATACCCGGGTCATGACGGCGATTCGGATGGAGCAGTTGGCGGAACCGTATATCCGCCGTCGTGCCATCCGGCACCTCGAAAAGGGTCGGGTGGTGGTCTTCGCGGGAGGTACGGGAAACCCCTACTTCTCGACGGACACCGCCGCGGTCCTCCGGGCCATCGAGATGAATGCGGACGTGGTGATCAAGGCCACGAAGGTGGAAGGTGTGTACACGGCAGACCCCACGGCGGATCCCGACGCCGAGTTCATTCCCGACATCACTTTCCAGGAAGTGATGGCCAGGGATCTCAGGGTCATGGACGCCGCCGCCGTGTCACTTTGCCGGGAGAACGACCTTCCCATTATCGTGCTGAATCTGGAGGAGAGAGGGGCCGTGCAGGCAGCCATTCTCGGCGAGCGCATCGGAACCCTCGTATCCTGACGTTTCACGGCGGTTCGGGCGCGACAAGGAGGCGAAGTGTCCCACGTTGACGAAGCCAAGCTAGCGATGGATGACGCCGTCGACGCGATCCGACGCGAGTTCGCGACGGTTCGGACCGGGAAGGCTTCGCCGGCCATCCTGGATACGGTAAGAGTGCAGGCGTATGGCGGGGTCATGCCCCTCAACCAGGTCGCGACCGTGAGCACGCCGGACCCGACGCTCCTGGTGATCCAGCCCTTCGATGCCTCGATCATCAGCGACATCGAGAAGGCCATACTTGCGGCGGACCTGGGCCTCAATCCCGCCAATGACGGCGCCCTGGTGCGGGTCCCCGTCCCGCCCTTGAACGAGGAGCGCCGACGGGAGTACGTAAAGCTCTTGCACAAGATGGCCGAGGAGGGACGCATTTCGATCCGGCATGCCCGACACAAGGCGAACGACGCGATAAAGACGGAGCTCAAAGACCACGATATCAGCGAGGACGAGGGCCACCGGCTCCTGGACCAGATCCAGAAGCTGACCGACGAGTTCGGGCAGAGGATCGACGACCTTCTCGAGCAGAAGGAAAAGGAGGTCATGGCCATCTGAAGGACGGCTTTGGCCTGACCCGTGATTCGCCGATGAACTCATCCTCCCTGGACCAGATCAAGCTCAACGGCCACGTGCCCCGGCATGTGGCCGTGATCATGGACGGCAACGGGCGTTGGGCCAGGGAACGGGGGCTCCCCCGCCACGAGGGTCACCGCGCGGGGGTGAAGTCGGTTCGCGAGTGCGTGGAAGGGTGTCTCGACGCCGGCGTGGAGATCCTGACTCTCTACGCCTTCTCGACGGAGAACTGGGCCCGTCCGAAGGCCGAGGTGCTGGCCCTCATGGGCGTGCTCCAGTACTACGCCGAGAAGGAACGCAGGACGTTGGCGAGACAGGGTGTCGAGGTCCATGTGCTGGGTGAGCTCGACCGCCTGGACCTCGCGTCGAAAATGGCGGTGAACAACATCACGCAGACCACCCGCGGCGGCTCGAACCTGCGCATGAACCTGATGATCTCCTACGGGTCCCGGGAGGAGATTCTCAAGGCGACCCGGGACCTGGCCTTTCAGGTGAAGGAAGGCGCCCTCAATCCGGACGAGATCGACGAGTCCAGGTTCACCGGTTCGCTGTTCACCTCGGGGCTTCCGGACCCCGACCTTCTGGTGAGGACGTCGGGCGAGTACCGCCTGAGCAATTTCATGCTGTGGCAACTGGCCTATACCGAGCTCTACATCACGTCGGTCCTTTGGCCCGACTTCGGTCGAGAACAGCTGTACGAAGCCATCTTGGACTTTCAGCGTCGCGAGCGCCGGTTCGGCCGCGTGACGGCGACCTGAGCCCCGCCGTGTCGAAAGAGCTCCGCTCCAGACTTCTGGTCGCCGCCGTCGGGATCCCCTTCGGCTTCTTCATGGCGTACCGGGGCGGATGGCTCCTGGCGGGTGTCCTGGCTGCCGTGGCGGCGCTTGGCGCCCATGAGTTCTACACCCTGGCCTCGGCGAAGGCCGGGAAGCCTCTGGGATGGTTCGGCATCCCCGCGTCGGCCTTGCTGGTTCTCATCGCGGCCTGGGAGCCCACCTTCCCGGCCTGGGGAGATCGGGCTCTCGCATTGCTCCTCATCCTCGGTCTGCTCACTTCGGCGGCGGTCATCTTCAACCGCAACTTCCAGGAAGGCCCTCTGTTCTCCGCAGCCGCGACGGTATCGGGTGCCCTCTATACGGGGGGGACGTTGGCCTTCGCCGTCTTCCTTCGGGCCCTCCCGGAGGCGCGGGGTACGGTTCCGGCCGAGCCGTGGGAAGGGGCGCTGCTCATGCTCTTCCCCCTCTGGGTTACCTGGTGCGGCGATTCTGCCGCCTACTTCTTCGGCAAACGGTTCGGGAAGCGGAAGCTCGCGCCCCGCATCAGTCCGGGTAAGACCGTGGAGGGCGGGTTGGCCGGCGTCGTCGGGTCGGTGGTGGCCGGAGCTTTGGCGGGCCTGCTCCTGGGTAGCTACGAGAACTTCCCGGTGGGCCCCGTCGCCGGCGGCCTGATCGGTATCGCCCTGAGCGTCGCGGGACAATTGGGTGACCTGGCCGAGTCGGTCTTGAAGAGGGAAGCCGGGGTCAAGGATTCGGGGACGCTGCTTCCGGGCCACGGGGGCGCCCTCGACCGGTTCGACGCCCTGTTCTTCACGGTCCCCTTGACCTACGGTCTCGTGCTATTGGTCCAGGTCCTGCGGTGAAGCGTATTGCGGTTCTGGGCGCGACCGGCTCCATCGGACGGTCCACGCTCTCGGTGATTCGCCGACATCCCGACGACTTCCAGGTCGTGGCCCTGGCGGCAGGCAGGTCCGTGGACGACCTCGAACCCCTCGTGGAGGAGTTCGGGGTCCAACATGTGGCGGTGGACCGTCCCGAAGCCCTCTCGGGAAGAGAGGATCTGATGGGGCAGGGGTGGGGGATGGGGATACGACTG
>JAHEKK010000512.1 GCA_024638395.1 Gemmatimonadota bacterium
GTCGTGACGATTCCCAATGGCGTCGATCTCGACCGGTTCCACGCCGTGGGGCCGGAAGAAAAAGCCGGGCTACGCGCTGCCCTTGGGATCGGCCCCGGGCCCGCCGTGCTCTTCGTAGGAGGGATCTATCCCCGGAAGCACCCCCATACCCTCCTCGAGGCGTGGCGCCAGGTGGCCCGGCGGCATCCGTCAGCCGAGTTGATCATGGTAGGCCCGCGCCCTGACGAGGAGAAGTACCGGCAGTTCCATCAAGACGTCGATCGACTCGCCGGGGAGGCTCCGGACCCGGCCCGCATTCGATTCACGGGTGGGGTAGGAAACGTCGATGACTATATGAAGGCGAGTGACCTCTTTGTCTTCCCGTCTGAGCGGGAGGGCATGCCCAACGTGGTGCCGGAGGCGATGGCGGCTCAGTTGCCCGTCGTTCTCACGGCCTTCAAGGGCCTGCCTGCGGAGTTCGGAAGGGACGGAGAGGAGTACGTCCTCGTGCCCCGGACCGCCGACGGCCTCGCCGAGGCCATGTGTGGATTGCTCGAGGACGAAGAGAAGGCCCGGAATCTGGCCCGACAGGCCCGGTCCTGGGTCGAAGAGAAACTGGATGTGGAAGTCAGCCTGGACGCCTATGCGCGGCTGTATTCCGAGCTGGCGAATTCATGATACGAGGAAACGGAATGCGAGAAGTCGACGTTCTCATCATCGGAGCCGGCCCCGCCGGCCTTTCCCTTGCCCACCACCTGTCCGCCGACAGCCTGATTCTCGAAAGAGAGAACGAGGTCGGGGGTTTGTGTCGTTCCATCGAGCGGGAGGGAGCGGTCTTCGACATCGGAGGCCACAGCTTCCACACGCCCCATCCGGAGGTTCGGGATTTCGTCGAACGGATCATGGGGGACAACTGGGAGTCCCAGATCCGGGATGCTCGTGTCTTCAGCCACGGCGCCCTGCTGCCCTATCCGTTCCAGAAGCACTTCGACCAGATCCCCGACGCGGAGGTGGTGGCCGAGTGCCGTGCCGGTCTCGAAGAGGCCGACAGCGCCGAGGATGCCGAGAACTTCCAGGAATACATCATCCGACGCTTCGGTCCCGGGGTCGCAAAGCACTTCATGCTGCCCTACAACCGTAAGATCTGGGCTCGTGACATCCGTCGCGTATCCTGCGAGTGGACGTCGCAGCGGGTGGCGGCACCGAAGGGGCGCGAGGAGAAGTTCGACACCAAGGGGGGTGAGCGGAAACCCCTCCAGGCCGGGACCATGGTCAGCTACCCCAAGCGTGGCGGATTCCAGGCCATTTTCGTCGCGATGGCGGGCCACGTGCCTGCTCTGGAATTGGGGCAGGAGGTGGTCGAGATCGACCCGTCCCGGAAGACTGCCCGGACCGCGTCGGGGATGGAAATCGCCTGGAATCGCCTCGTGTCGACCATGCCCATCCCCGACCTGCTGGAGATCGTCGCGGGGGTTCCGGCGGAGGTGAAGGAAGTGGCCAGCAGGCTGGAGTTCATGTCCCTCAGCCTTCTCCTCATGACCGTAGACGACCCCCTGTCGGACGCGCCACAGCGGATCTACTCGGCCGACGCCGACGTGCCCCCCCACAAGATCGCCTTCAACCACACCTCGTCCACCGAGCTGCGGGCCCGCCCCGTCCACGGGATCATGTGTGAGATCTCCTACTCCGACGAGAAGCCCATGCTTCCACGTGCGGAGCTGGAGGATCGGACCATCCGCTTCCTCGTGGACGAAGCCGGGGTGATTCCCTCGGCGGACCGCGTCGTCTGGACGGACCTCGTCGACGTGAAATACGCCTACCCGGTGTATACCCATGAGCGGCCGGCGATCCTGGAGGCCGTTCGAGGGTATTTGGCTCCTCTGGGCATCACCACCATCGGCCGGTTCGGGGGGTGGGACTACGTGAATTCGGACAAGTGCATCAACATGGGTATCGAGCATGCCCGAGTCCTGGACAGTCAGACGCAGGTAACCCATCCGCTGGGCCGATGAGCCCGTGACGGGGGGTCCGGACCACCTGCTCATCGTCAGCCACGTGCTGGCGAGGCTCCACGAGGGAGAGGTGTACCTCCAGGGCGGTTTCGGGCGGCACCTCGACGCCTTCGCCGACCGGGCGGCTCGCGTCACGATCCTCACCTGTGCTCGCCAGGTCGGCGAGGCCCCTGACGAATACCGGTTGCGAGCGGGCAACGTGACCGTGGTACCCCTTCCGGCCTACGAAGACAGCGGTCGGCTCAGGCGGTACGGGAGGATGGTGAGGGTGGCGCTGGCCGCCTTCTTCCGGCTTCCGTCGCTGATGGGGTCGGCCGACGTCCTCCACCCGAGGCTTCCGTCGGTCGTCGGTATGGTGGGCGCCGTCCTCTCGCGTTTCTTCCGCGGTCCCGTGGTCTACTACATGGCGGGAGATTGGGGCGCGGCCCTTCGGGCCAAGGGACACCCGTTGGCCCGGTTGTTGGCCGGAGTCCTCGACCCCACGTTGCGCTGGATGATCCGGAACGGCCACTGTTTCGCGGCGGGCGAGGCGGTGGCGCGTGCGGTCGGAGGCGGGGACGGGGTCACGGCCGTCATGACGACGGCGCTGGATTCGTCCCATGTTCTCGAAGCCGACGCCGTCGCCGAGCGGGCTCGCCGGGATCCCCGATTGATGCTGTTCGTCGGTGCGGTCTGGAAGATGAAAGGAGCACACCACTTCGTGAATGCCGTCCCCATTTTGCGGCAGCGCCATCCGGAACTCGAGGCGCGCCTCATCGGTCGGGTCACGGGAGGGAACTGGCTCGACCCGATGATCGACGACCTGGGTGTACGGGGTGTGGTGGAGCACCGGCCCCACATGGCCTGGGACCGCCTCATGGAGTGCTACGACGAGGCCGACGTGTTCGTGATGCCTTCCGTGGAGGGCCGGGGCGAGGGCGTGCCGAAAGTGGCCTTGGAGGCCATGGCACGGGGTGTACCGGTCGTTGCCAGCGATGTCGGCGGAATCCGGGCCCTCATCAGCCACGAGACCAATGGGCTCCTGGTGCCCCCCGGAGACGAGCACGAACTGGTGGACGCCGTGTCCCGCCTCTGGGGCGATGCCGATCTGCGCAGCCGCCTGGCCCGGGCAGGGGTCGAGACGGCCCGGGGGCATGGCCTCGATCACCTGATCGACCTGATGGTGGCCCGCATGCAAGCCGGCAACCCCGGGGGTCGGGGCCTCGTGGCCGAGGCATCGTCATGAGCCCGTCGCCGCCAACCGTCCGGGTCTGCCAGATCATATCCAGCTTCCACCCCGTCGTCGGGGGAGCGGAACAGGCGACTCTCCACCTTTCCAGGGAGTTGGTGCGGAGAGGGGCGGGGGTATCCGTATTGACCCGTCGGTACCCCGGCCTCGGTTCCCGGGACGACCTCGGTGGCGTTCGCGTCTACCGAGCCGGCCTCCCC
>JAHEKK010000513.1 GCA_024638395.1 Gemmatimonadota bacterium
TGATCAGGTCTCCACCACCGTTGACGGAGCCAGAATACGACTGTTGATGGCCCGTCTCGAAGAGCTCTTCCCAGAACTTGTTCTCGAAGACCTCATACGGCTGGATGCTGATGCCCCAGCGCTCGTTCATCCGGGCCACATCCGTCGCGTCCCGGGGGAAGTCCGCCGCCGGAAGAATCCGGTCCGTGGGGTACCGGAGGGCACCCTGCTCGACCTGGAAGCTCCAGCTCGGCGTGCCCTGACGGCCACGCTTCGTGAAGATCTGGATCACGCCGTTCGACGCTTCCGTTCCATACAGCGTCGCCGCAGCGGCGCCCTTCAGAATCTCGATCCGCTCGATCGACGTCGGATCAATGTCGTCCAGACGGCTCGCTTGGGACTGCGGCGCCCCGTTGAAGCCCTGGCCGCCGGCTCCGTTGTCCACCCGGATCCCGTCGATGTAGACGATGGGCTCATTGGACTGGGACAGCGATGCCGATCCACGGATCCGGATCCGGCTACCCGCGCCCGTGTACCCACCACCGGGCAGCGACGTCACACCGGCCTCGCGGCCCTGGATCAGCTGGTTGAAGTCACTGATCGGCGCGTCCTGGAGTTCGCTCACGTCCACCGTCGCGATCGTGTTCCCGAGCTTCCTCTTCTCGGTCGCCACGCCCGCACCGGTGATCACGATCTCGTCCAGTGCGATGGCCGTCTGCGCGATGCCCAGGTCCACCTGGGTCGTTCCGCCGGCCGTTACCGTCACCGTCTGCGATGCCGACCGGTATCCGACCAGCTCAGCGACGATCGTATGCTCCCCTACCGGAACGTTCACGAGCAGGAATCGCCCGCTGGAGTTCGTCAGGGTTCCGATGCCTGCGCCCTGGATGTACACCTGCGCCGACTCCATCGGCCGCGCAGATTGGGCGTCCGTCACCGTTCCCACGATGGTGCCCGACTGGGCACTCACCGCAGGTACGAGAGCCAGCCCGGCCAGTGCGGCCAAAGCGAGCCCTCGCGCCCCATTCCTGAGGCGTGCGAACACGTTACGTGTCATGGGTTGTCCTCCCGAAGAGAGTTTGGACAATGGTACCCACCCTATATGTAAACCGGGGATTTCCCGGCTAGGGCCGAATTCAGTCAACCCCGTTGCTACACCCCTCCACCCCTCCCACAAAAAACCATTGGACATGGCGCACCCGCCCCCAGAAGAGGCGAGAAGGAAGGCTTGACGTCGCCTTCGAGCCCTGTCCACGGAATGCGCCAAGATGGGTATTCCGTTCCATCAGTGTCAAGACAACGATCGGGGCGACCACTTCGCAACAACCCGCCGCCCAGGGGCCTCGTGCCGTGGATTTCCAACCCCCCAGAGGGGGGTGGATTGAGTTCGGACGTTCTCCGCCCCCAGTGGCCGCCTTCTTCAGCCCGCGACCCTGGCCACCACTTCGATTTCCACATCGACGCCTTTCGGGAGCCCTGCCACCGCCACGGTAGCCCGGGCGGGGCGGTGTCCTTCGAAGTGACGTTCGTAGGTCTCATTCATTTCCCCGAACAGAGACATGTCCGACAGGAACACGGTGGTCTTCACGACGGTCGAGAGGCTGCCTCCGGCCGCCTCGAGGACTGCGGCCAGGTTTTGCATCACCCTGGTCGTTTGGCCGGCGACGCTGCCGCGGACCATCTCCCCCGTGTCCGGATCCAGGGGGATCTGTCCCGATGCGAAGATCCAACCGTCCGTCACGACGGCCTGGGAATAGGGACCGATGGCTCCGGGGGCGTCGGGCGTACTGACGAGGTGTAGTTCGGGCATGAGCGCTCTCAATTCCTGAGGGTGTTGAGGGAAGACAACGAAGGCGAGAGAAGACGTTCCCCTAAGCCGGTGGATAGCCGGAGGGGCGACGGAAAGGGGGAGCAGGTGGCGCTGCTCAAGGGGAGGCGGCGCCGGAAGGGGTGTCCATGAGGGACTCCCAGATTTCATCGGGATCGACAGTGGCCACGCCGGTCTTGCCCACGGCGGCCGCAGCGGCGTGGGTGGCCAGGAGCATGGCCTCGACGTGGGAGGCCCCCGCCGCGAGTGCGACGGAGAACGTAGCCGACACGGTATCACCGGCGCCGGACACGTCGTAGACCGACCTCGCCGCGGCTCGGGCCCGTGCGAGCTCCGGCCCCGGCGACAGCAGCACCATGCCGTCAGCCCCGAGGGTGAGGAGAAGATAGGTGCAGCCCAGACGCCGGCGAGCCGACTCCAGCCAGGCGACGTCGTCGGGACGAACGGCTTCCCCCATCGCCCCGGTCAACTCTTTGCGGTTCGGCTTGAAGACCGTGGCTCCGCCGTACTCGAAGAAGTTCTCCCATTTGGGATCCACCACCGTGGGGATGCCCAGGTCCCGGGCCACCCCGAGGGCGCCTCGAATGACCTCCGGGATCAGAACGCCTTTGTTGTAGTCTTCGAAAACCAGAGCGTCCGCACCCTCCAGGGACTCCCGGACCTCCTGCAACAGACGCGCGGCGGTCGCCTCAGAAACCGGCCCTCCCCTCTCCCGGTCCACGCGAACGACCTGCTGGCTCTTGGCCAGGACGCGGGTCTTGGCAGTCGTAGGGCGGTCGCCATCGGCAACGAAGCGGTGCGCCACGCCCGTCCTGCGTAGAGAGTCCCGGATCCGGTCCCCGGCCTCGTCGTGGGCGACGACACCGATCAATTCGCAGTCTGCCCCAAGAGTGCGGACATTGGCCGCGACATTGGCGGCACCACCGACGGCGTCCCAGTCCCTTGTGACCGTGACGACGGGTACGGGCGCCTCGGGAGAGATGCGGTCCACCGTGCCTTCCACATAGCGGTCCAACATGACGTCTCCCAGGACCACGATGCGGCGCTCCCGGGCCCCCGTCATGATCGCGTCGAATCTCCGGCGCTCCATTACCGCCCCCGCGCCTCCAGGGTGATGGCCAGAAGCTCAGCCCCCTCGAGCCCCCATAGCCGGTCTTGGAGATTGACGGAGACGCACACGTGGTTCGGCACGATACGCACCCGGTCACCGACGCGCGGCATCCAGTCCGTGCCCGTCAGGTCGAGGATGCCGTGCTCCTCCGAGAGAGCCTTGACGGTTACATCGGGCCGATCGAGGAGGACGCCGAATCCGGCTCCGGCTGAACGGAACGACTCCTTCGCTAGGGCCTTGGAGCCGGCATCGACGACGGCCTGGCCCGGCACCGCTACGCTGACCACCGAGGCAAGCACCGTGTAGGCCACTTCGGCCAGGGCGGCGACTCCCATCTCGAGCATGTCCCTGTCGTTATATATACACGTGCCCGGGCGGACCTCCGTCAGTCCCGGCAGGCGGTGGGAGTCCCAGAGGGTCGGTGAGGATCCGCCCGACACGATAGCCGGGGGCAGTCCCGCGTCAGACAGGTGATCGATGAAGGCCGACATTCGGCTGGCC
>JAHEKK010000514.1 GCA_024638395.1 Gemmatimonadota bacterium
GACCTTCTCCGTTGAATGGGAATGTCCCCGGTCGGGGCCGGAGTTGACGTTGGGATTCTGGTCCGGCGCCCACCCGTCTTCCACGCCGAGCGTGGCCATCCGCTGTTTGAGGTACCGGGCCACGTCTCCGTCGGTGGTCTCACCGGGCACCACTTGAGCGTAGGCATCCAGTTCGAGTTGTTCGGTCAAGGCCGCGGCTCGCCGCATGATCTCGATTTCCCGAGGGAGCTTCACGGAAAGCCACTCGATGATGACCTCTTCGGACGAGACCAGGCGACGCGACAGGTCGGGACCGAGTGCGGCCTCCAGCGCGGTTCGCTGCGTCCAGGACAGGCCGTCGGCGATGTTCCGTCCCGAGCTGTTGATGCCGATGCGGGCGGGATCCCTGGCCGTGAGCTCCTCGCGCACGGCCTGGTAGATGCTGGTGGCCCTGGGCACGGATCTCACGGAGTCCAGGGGCGTCACTTCTGCGAGAGCCGTCGCCTCCGTTTCCGGGGATATCGCCAGGGACTCGAGCTGCCCGTTCGGGCCCGCGAAGAACATGAAGGCCGCGAGTCCTCCGGCGTTCTCAGCGCCGATGTGAGGGGCGATCGGATCGTTTGCGTTCTCCCTCGCAAGCACGATCCAAGCGTCGACTTCGGCCCGTTCCATGGCCGGCCCCAGCAGTGTCCGGATACGCTCCTCGCGGACCGATGGCCATAGACCCGGATCAGGTGGGAAGGGGAGGGACGCTACGTCTTCACTTCCGAGACCGGGCGGCGGACTCGCTTCGCAGGCCATGCAGAGACCGGAGCCCAGGATCGCGATCAGGGCCATCGAACGAGGTAAGGTGGCAGAACGTGGCGTCACGGGTGCGGTGCCTCGGCTTCGACGTGGGGTTAAGGCTCCTCGCCGGCGGGGCGGGAACGAGCGGGAAGAACGCCATGGGCTGACCGGGCCGCAAGGGGCTCGAAGTGGCGTATGCGCCCGGCCTCGCGGCTCCGCATCCCTCGGGCGCCGGCGTTCACGTCGACCCCTCAGGAGCTCCATCTCGTGATAGGCCCGCCGCGCTGTAGGGCCGGTTCCGGCCGCGTGTCAGCCTGGACAACGGTGGGTACGGTCGGGATCTTCACTCCCCCTCTAGGGAGGCCCTACCTCCCCAGGAAGTCGCGGAGAAATCGGGAGGAACCGTCGTGAAGGCAACTCTGAGGGCTGGATTCGTGGTGACGGCCGTTCTCGCCCTGTGCGGCCCTTTGTCGCTGGCAGCCCAGGGCACGCCCTATGACCCCGAGGCCCGCCTGGCGGAGCTGGGTATCGAGTTGCCCGAGCCTCCCGATCCCGTGGCCAACTACGTCAACGGTGTCCAGACCGGAAACCTGATCTTCCTGGCCGGGAAGGGTCCGCTACGGTCCGACGGAACCGAGGTTCGGGGGAAGCTGGGGGCGGACGTCACGATCGAGGAGGGATACGAGGCGGCGAGGCTCACGGCCATCAACCAGCTCGCTGTTTTGAAGGCCATGTTGGGCGACCTCTCCCGCGTGGTGCGTGTGGTGAAGGTCCTGGGGATGGTGAATTCCGCTCCCGATTTCGTTCAGCAGCCGGCGGTCATCAATGGCTTCTCCGACCTGATCGTCGAGGTATTCGGCGACCGGGGGCGGCACGCTCGGGCCGCGGTCGGGATGGCGTCCCTCCCTCGCGGACAGTCGGTGGAAATCGAACTGGTGGTGGAGGTCGCCCCTGAAGGCCAGGTCGGGCCCGGGTCCGGTTCACTCGAGCTCACATACTTCGGGGCGGCCGGTTGGCGGATCTCCGACGGTCAGGTGGTCGTGCTGGTCGACCCGTGGCCTTCGCGCCTCAAGTACGGAGGAGGTGGCCATCCGGATGACGCCAGACCCGACTTTGCACGCGACGATCTCGCGTGGTCCGACACCACGCTGATCGATTCCCTGATTCCCGAGGCTGATTACATCCTCGTGCACCATGGGCATTTCGACCATCTGGGAGACATCCCCTACATCGCCCGGAAGACGGGGGCCAAGGTCATCGGAACGGAGACGACGGCCATGATCCTCCGGGCCTACGGGGTGCCTGACGAGCAACTCTACGCCGTTCGCGGCGGCGAGGACTACCAGTTCGAGGGATTCAGCGTGCGTGTCGTGCCGGGGCTGCACTCGGCATTAGACGAGAAGCACTACTTCGACTCGCGTCGATACGACGAGAACACGCCCCTTCAAGCCCCCCTCAGGATCGACCAGTTCATCGAGGGAGGCTCCCTCAGTTTCCTCGCTCGTTTCGAACGCCGCACCGTGCTGACCATGGGCTCCATGAACTTCATCGAGCGTGAATTCCAGGGTCTCGAGCCCGATATCCTCCTGGCGGGCATCAACGGTTCACGACTCGGTCTCTACGACTATGACCGCAGGTTGTTGGAAGCCACGGGGTTCCCTCGCGTGGTGATTCCGACCCACTGGGACAACTTCAGGTTGCCCTATGGGTTTTCCCAACAGGCCAACGTGGAGCGGAACCTCCTCCCCTTCATCGAAACGGCGAGGAGGGTTTCTCCCGAGACGACCGTGATCACGCCGGTCCACCTCGAGCCTATCCGGGTTCACTGATGCGGTGGCTCATCCCCCTCCTGGTAGCGGCGGCTCCTGGTCTGGCCGAAGCGCAAACGCGCGACTTCGTCAACACAGACCGTATGGTCCTCGGGACTGCGTCGGATCTGACCGCTTCGATCGTGTTTGCGGATGTCGACGGCGACGGCGATTCCGATGCGATCCTCGCCAACGGTCGCCATTGGCCCCAGGTCAACGAGGTCTATTTGAACAACGGCCGTGGCCAATTCACCGTCGGCTATCCCCTGGGACCCGAGAAGGCCACGTCCTACGCGGTGCCGGCCGGTGACCTGGACGGAGACGGAGACCTGGACGTGGTGGTTGGGAACGACCGGGCCGAAATCTGGGTGTACCTGAACGACGGAACGGGCGCCTTCGAGAGAGTTTGGTCGGTGGCGGAGGAAGTGGAGCCCACCCGGTCGGCCCTACTGCACGATCTGAACGGAGACGGCAGCCTCGACCTCCTGGTGACCAACCGGGGGACGCCCAACGGCTTCTTCCTGAACGACGGAACCGGGCGGTTTGGCCCCAAGCGCCCGTTCGGAGACCCGGGGGGGTCCACCATCGCTGTCGCTGTGGGCGACATGGATGACGATGGCGACCCCGATCTGGTCCTGGCCAACAGGGACGGACAGGCGAACCAGATCCTCTTCAACGACGGACGGCTGGGTTTCGACGAGGTCAGGGAGTTCGGGACCGGGTCGGACGAGACGAGGTCCGTGGTCGTGGCGGATCTCAACCAGGACGGGACGTTCGATATCGTGGCGGCCAACATCGGCGAGCCCAATGCCGTGTACCTGGGGCTCGGTGGTGGCGAGTTCGC
>JAHEKK010000515.1 GCA_024638395.1 Gemmatimonadota bacterium
CGCGGCCGGATCGAACGCCGACCTGTGCGGAGAACGACTCGCTGTGGACCCAGAGCTCGGCCTCGCCGTCCAGGTCCAGATCCAACTCCTCCACTTCGAGCCCCTCCCCTTTCCGGAGGATCGCTTCCGCCAGGGCCAACTGGCGCCAGGCGGCGTCCCGGAGGTGCTTCATGTAGATGCCGCCGAACACCCCGTGCCAGTAGGGATCGTTGCACTGGGCCCGTCCGATGGCTCTCCGTGCCTCGGCCGGATCTCCGCGGCCCCGGCAGAGGCGGGACAAGATCCTGGCCTTCTTGTGGAGGGCGTTGGATTCGCCGTAGCGGAGGAAGAAGTTGCGCCACGGAGAACCCCGGAAAGGGTGATCGGAGTCGACGAGGGTCGGGAGCAGCGCCCACTCGCCCATCTCCCGGTACGACGCGGACGGAGGATACACCAGGCTCGGAGTGTCCAGCTCCGATACGGCCGCCTCGATCGTCGTGAATCTGAGGACACCTTCCTCCCGGAGGCCGACCAGCGTCTGGGCAAAGCGGTCGAACCACCCCTCATCCCAAACCCGTTTCCGGGTGCCTGGCCAGCCACCGAACTTCTCACCGTCGTCGGCGAGAACCGCCAAAGGAGCGCCGTTGGCCGCCAGCATTCTGAAGTGGGCGCCCACCTCGGCAGCAGGCTGAAACGGCACCAGGTACCTCAGGCGCTCGTGGATGGGCACGAGGGTGATCTCACGACCCCTCCCCTCGGTCTTGAAGAGGCCATGGAGGCGCTCCTGGGGAACGCCCCCCGCCATGACGTGCCAGTCGTCCACCAGCAGATTCTCCACACCGGCCTCTGCCAGGTCCCCCACGAGCTCGGACTCGAACACGCGCTCCGTGAGCCAGGCGCTTCGCCCTTCCACACCGAAACGCGACCGGAGGTAATCCGACATCCACTGGAGTTGTTCGGCCCGGTCGATGGGGTCCAGCGCAATCAGGATGGGCTCGTAGAAGCCGGCCGTGAGGAGCTCCACGTCCCCGTCGGAGGCCAGCCGGCCGATGCGGTCGTGCAGCCGCCGGTCGTGGGTCTCGAGCCACTCCAGGAGAGGGCCCGACACGTGGAGGGCGAAGGGAACCAGGCCCCGCTCCTCCAGAAAGGCCAGGGTGGGGCGATACACGTGGTCCACGTGCTCCTGAAACACGTGATCGAAATTCCCCGACGGCTGGTGGAGGTGGAGGCCAAAGACGAAACGAACCGGTGAGGTCATGGCCAGGGTGCGCCCGGATCCACGAAGAAGCGCCGGCCACGGTCGTCTTCGAGCTCGATGGCTCCGTCCGTCGATTCCGAACGAAACCGGTAGCCTACCCGTTCGCCCGTGGTGCGATGGCGCACGATCAGGCTGGGCTCCTTCCCCGGTGTCGAGACCACCTCCCAAGGCGTGGATTGGGCGGGGCCCGTCGCCGGAGACATACCTGCGGCCGGCGCAACCGCAGCGGCCCGGCCCGCGACGGATCGAGCCGCGACGAGGGCAGTCGCCGGCACGGCGGGGACGACCTTCGCGAGATAGAAGCGCCGGCCGTCACCCTCGTCGGGATCATTGCTCTCGGCCCGACCCAGCGCCGTCAGGAACGCCTCACGGAGGGCCGAGGCGGGACCGCCCACCGCCTCCACCAGCTCCAGGGCACGGGCCGCATACCGGAGGACCTGGACCTGTTCGACTCCTGCGAGATCGTCGAAGAACCAGGCGCATGAGGTGAAGATCCGGAGTGCGTTTCTCTCCATTTCCAGGAGCTGGACGCCACGGTCGAGCTGGTCACTACCATCCGCGACCCACACTTCGACCCAGGCCCGAACGGCCTCACTGTCGGCCAACCCCGCCACTTCCCCGTAGGCGTCCCGGGCGCCCCAGGGATCCGGCAGAACACCTTTCGCCACGGTCTCGAAGACCTCGTGCAGGCCCTCAGCCAGCCCGAAAACCGCATCCCGCAACGGAGCCCGCCACGCCTGGGTCGAGGGCGCCAGCGTATCGAGGCGGCATCCGCAATCCTCCCTCCACCGCCCCACGCCATGGGCGCAGCTCCACGACGACGGTGAAACGAGCTCCACCTCATCCGTTGCGGGGAAGTCCGCCAGGTAGGCCGATAGGTTGGTCAGCGCCACGTCGCCCATTGCGTCCAGCTTCTCCAATGTCGCGGCCAGGGCCATTTCACCGAAGATCCGGTGGTGGCCGTAGGTCTCGCCGTCGGTGGCGACGAGGCAGAGGCGAGGGGGCGCCCGCCCGACCCCCTCAGTGGCCCCGCGCGAATCACCTTCGGACGGATCACCCTCAATCGCCCGGGACTCGCCCGGGGACCGCCCAAGGGGAGCGACCATCCCCTCGACGAGATCGTCGGCCCACCGGTCCGCGTCCCTCAAAGCCTCCCCAAAGGCGACGCCATGGGACAGCTCGCCGTGGTACGGAAAGACGGTCACGGTGCCCCCCGACGACGTGCGATAGAGGCCGGGACGCCCGTCCTCGGGAAGGGCCTGGAGCTGGTGGGGCGCCACGATCGTGAAGCGGATCCCCTCCCCGGCCAACACCTCCAGGGTCTCGTCATCCACCGCCGTCTCGGGGAGCCACATGCCTTCGGGATCCCGGCCGAAACGGCGACGGAAATCCAGGATACCCCATCGGATCTCCGTCCGCTTGTCCCTCCGGGTGGTGAGGGGAAGAATGGGGTGGTGGAAGGCCATGGCGAGGGCCCCTCCGTGGCCCGTGCGGGCCACGCCCACCCCGTCGGCCGCGAGAATGGCCTCGTAGGTGGCCGGCCGGTTTGCCTCGAGCCAGGAAAGGAGCGTGGGACCGAAGTTGAAGCTCATGTGCTCCAGGCAGTTCATCACCCGCCGAACTTCGCCCTCGGCGTTCAGGATGCGAGCCTCGACCACCGGACGGTACGACTCGGCCTCGACTCTTTCGTTCCAGTCGTGATACGGGGCGGCACCGGCCTGGAGAGGCACCCGGTTCAGCCAGGGATCTTCCCGGGGCGGCTGATAGAAATGGCCGTGGATCACCACGGATCCGTGGGTTCGGACGGAGCTCATGCAGATGGCTTCAGCGCCGCCTGTGGGCCGCGAGTGCGCGTTGGTACATGTCCAGATACCGCTGGGCCGAGGCCTGCCAGCCGAAGTCACGGGCCATTGCGGTACGCATCTTCGTCAGCCAGGACTCGGTGTCCTGATACGCCGTGAACGCCCGTCTCAAGGCAACACGCAGGGCACCGGTACTGTAGTCGTCGAAAACGAAGCCCGTGACCTGGTCCTCGACCGTGTCCGACAGCCCGCCGACTCTGCGGACCACGGGCAGCGCGCCGTAGACCTGGGCGCGCATCTGGGTCAGGCCGCAGGGCTCGTACAGGGACGGCATCATGAGAATGTCGGCGCCGGCCAGGAGAC
>JAHEKK010000033.1 GCA_024638395.1 Gemmatimonadota bacterium
GGCCCTGGGCCTCGAGGCTCTTTCCAGTGACGCGGTCCTCGTGGCTGTTCATGATGCGGCGAGACCCTTTCCCCCTCCCGAGGTGATCCAACGCTGTTTCGAGGTTGCTGGAACCGGGCGGGGAGCGGTCGCCGGCATACCGGCGACGGATACCGTGAAGGAGGCCGATTCCGAGGGCAGGGTCCTGGCGACGCCGGACCGAACGGGGCTCTGGTACGCCCAGACGCCCCAGGTCTTCCCCAGGAGCGTCCTCGAAGAGGCGGTCCACCGGTGCAGAGAGGCCGGCTTCGCCCCGACGGACGACGCCGGGGCGGTGGAGTTCGCCGGCGGCGAGGTCCGGATGGTGGCTTCGTCTCCGCGGAATCTGAAGGTGACGTTTCCCACGGATCTGGTCATTGCCCGCGCTCTCGTAGCAGAGGGCTTGGTGTGATGGCCCCCCCGGCCGGGGAAATCGGGGTGATCGAGGACGCCGTGGCCCTCCTGGAGGAGGGGGGACTCGTTCTGCATCCCACCGAAACTGTGTATGGGATCGGGGGCCTTCTGGAGGGACCGTCCACGGCACGCCTCCGAAGGGCAAAAGGACGAACGTCCGGGGGATTCGTGATGCTCGTGCCCGGATCCCGTCACCTGGGCGGCCTGCTCGGAGAGGCGGGAAGCGCCTTGGCCGACGCCTTCTGGCCCGGCCCTTTGACCCTGGTCTGCGACGACCCGGAGGGCCGGTTTCCGGAGGCGGTAAAGGCCTGGGACGGGTCCGTGGCCGTGCGCGTGTGTGGCCACGAGGTGACAAGGGCTCTGGTGACTCGCCTGGGCAGGCCCATTACATCCACATCCGCCAACCTTCCCGGCCAGGCCCCCGGCAAGACCCTTGCCGCAGGTCTCGAGGCCGTCCGGGCCCTGGGGCTGGAGTGCCTGGCCCTGGACGGGGGCACCCTACCCGGCAGTCCCCCTTCGACCATCGTCGATATCCGTGGCAGGGGTTGGCGGGTGATTCGAGACGGCGCCATCGCCGCATCCGACCTGACGGCCGCCATGCAGGGCCAGCCTTGGGATCAGGAGGGATCGTGACGGAAGGCTACTCGATCACGTTCGTGTGCACGGGGAACACCTGCCGCTCACCGATGGCTGAGGTGATCGCACGCAAATGGCTGAGAGACAACGTCATCGACGGCGTGACCGTGCAGTCGGCCGGCATCCTCGCGGGGACAGGCCACCCTGCGAGCGACGGAGCGCGGTGGGCCGTGTCCGAAGGGGGCCTGGACCTGGACGAGCATGGGGCCACGCTCCTGACCGCGGACCTGATCGCCGGCTCCGATCTGATTCTCACCATGAGCGACAGTCACAAGGCGGCGGTCCAGGATCTGGGGGGACTTGGGCGCGTCCACCGACTCAGGGACTTCGCGGGGGAGCACGGGGACGTGATGGACCCCTTCGGCGGTCCGGATCATGTATATCAGGCCACTTTCCGTGAGATCCAGGCCCTCGTCACGAGGGCCATGGAGCGGCTGCGGGTAGAGCTCCAGAAACGGTGAGGGCCGCCGCACTGCTGGATTTCATCCTTCCACCGGCCTGTGCCGGATGCGGAGAGGCCCTCTCCAACCGGGAGGCGCTCCCCGTGTGCGAAAACTGCCGACTGCGCCTCAGGGAGATCCCGGCGCCGTGTTGTCAACGCTGCGGATTCCCACTGGGAACAGGCCACGCACCGAGCTGCCAGGAGTGCCGCGAGTGGCCCGGAAACCTCGTCTGGGTCCGCGCGGTCACACCTCTGGAGTCGCCCGCCACGGAACTGGTCCATGGGCTTAAGTACCAGGGCTGGCGCCGTGTGGGCATCTACTTGGGTCGAGAGATCGGACGGCGCCTGGGCCGGGCCCTCCTGGGTGTCCAGGTGATCGTGGCCGTGCCCACTTCACGTTCCCGCATGCGTCGGCGGGGCTACAACCAGGCCCAGGTGATCGCCGAATCCCTGGGTGCAACGTTGGGCCGGCCCGTGTCTGCGGCCCTGTCGAGGGGCCCTTCGGCCCGGAGTCAGACCACAGTGAGAGGCCGGCAGCGCCTGGCTAACGTCAAGGATGCCTTTGTGTTGAGCCCATGTGCGAAGGCAGAGCTCGAAGGCCGGGTGGTGCTTCTCGTCGACGACGTCATCACCACCGGGGCCACCCTTCGCGCCGCAGCCCTGACCCTTTCACCGGCCCAACCCGCGTCGATTCTTGCAGTCTCCTTTGCCCGCCGCCTGCCCATGGCCCATATAGAGGGCGGGCCGCGTTAGATTGCAACGCAGGCTTCCCCCAGGGAGCTTCTTCGCTCAACGAGAACGGCCCGAACTCGTCGGCGCCACACATTCAACCCACCGGGATCCCACCTGAGATATGTCCATTCGAGTCGCAATCAACGGATTTGGCCGCATCGGCCGGAATGTCCTCCGTGCCGCCAAGCAGTCGGGCAAGACCAATCTCGACTTCGTCGCGGTCAATGACCTGACCGACAACGCCACCCTGGCACATCTCCTTCGCTACGATTCGGTCCATGGGGCCTATCCGGGCACGGTGGAGCTGTCCGACGACGGCCTGATCGTAGACGGTGACGGATTGCGGGTCTACTCGGAGCGAGACCCGGCCAACCTTCCGTGGAAAGAGCTCGGGGTCGATGTCGTTGTCGAGGCGACAGGGTTCTTCCGGAGCCGCGACCTGGCGGCGAAGCACCTGGAAGCGGGTGCCCGGAAGGTCATCATCTCGGCCCCGGCCAAGGGTGAGGACATCACCATCGTGATGGGGGTCAACCACGATTCGTATGATCCCGACGGCCACGACGTCATCTCCAACGCGAGTTGCACCACGAATTGCCTGGCTCCGGTCGTCAAGGTGCTTTCGGACCATTTCGGGTTCGGCCAGGGTCTCATGACCACCATCCACGCCTACACCAATGACCAGGCCATACTGGACAGCCCCCACAAGGATCTGCGCAGGGCCAGGGCTGCGGCCATGAGCATGATTCCGACGACCACCGGTGCCGCCAAGGCAACCGCTCTGGTCCTGCCGGAAGTAAAAGGGAAGCTCGACGGCATGGCGATTCGCGTGCCGACACCGGACGTGTCCGTCGTGGACCTGGTGGCCACCCTGGAGGCGGACGTGTCGGCCGAGGTCGTGAACGATGCGTTTCGGGCGGCTGCCGCTACTGACCTGGATGGCATTCTCGCCGTGGCGGAGGAGCCCCTGGTCTCCGTGGACTTCACGGGCCATCCTGCCAGCTCCGTGGTGGATGCCCTGAGCACGGCCACCATGGGGAGCCGCATGGTCAAGGTGCTCTCGTGGTACGACAACGAGTGGGGGTATTCGATGCGTGTGGTCGACCTCGCCGAATTCGTCGGGGAGCGCCTCCCCGCACGGGTGTAAGCCACATGTAGCCAGGCGACAGTGGATGTAACGGACTGGAGGGGCGGGGCGTATGGACCCAACGATGCAAAGCGACGTGATCTCGCTGGAAACGGCCAAACGAACCTCACCGGCACGGAATCCCGGAAAGGCTGCTCCCCAGAACGATGGGCTGCCTCCGGATTTCGAGGCCTGGTTCCACGACCACCGTGAAGCGGTCTACAGATACGTCCGCTTCCGCGTGGCCAGCCGCGAAGTGGCGGAAGACCTGACGTCGGACGTCTTCTTCAAGGCTCTCCGCTCCCTCAAACGGTACGACCGTTCCCGCTCCGCACCCCGCACATGGCTCCTTCGCATCGCGCGGAACGCCATCACCGATCACCTGAGGGCCCTGCGCCGCAGGGGCTCTCTCCATGTCACGCTGGACCGGGTACCGGATCTGGCTTCGGAGGGCCCCTCCCAAGAGGAGCGGGTACTTCGGCAGGAGCGTGTCCAGAAGCTCCTCAACGCCACGGGGCGGCTGCGGGAGGCGGATCAGGAGATCCTGTCTCTCCGCTACGGGGCGGGATTGTGCAACCAGGAGATCGCCGAAGCCATGGAGATCACCTCGAATGCGGTGGCCGTGCGGCTCCACCGAGCCGTAAAACGACTGAAAGACGCTGTTTCCGAAACCGAGAGGTTTGGCACATAGATGACGAGGGACCTACGCGAAGATCCAGTCCCGGCGATACCGCCGGAGTTGGGAGGGTTCCACCGTGAGCTTGACGAGATCCGAATCGAGGAGCGGAGTTCCTTCCCCCTGGAGCTTCGGGCTGAGCTCGTGGCGGAATGGGAACGGCTGGGGAAGCGCGGCGCCCGATCCCGCCGTTTCGGGGCTCGCCCCTTGGCGGCGGCAGCGGCGGCCCTGGTGGTCGTCGGAACGCTTGCGGCGCCCCCGGCACGGGCTTCCCTCGTCCGGCTGATCTTCCCGGCGCCGGAGGCGGAAGTCCTCACGCCGCCGGTGCAGGATCAGGCCCTCGTCCAGGAGGACGTTCCCGTCGCGGCGGAGACCCCGCCGACCCATTCCAAGCCGTCGCCGCCTCGTGCCCCGGATGTCGAGACGTGGGACGTACCCGAGTGGCCGGCGCCGCTTCCCACCACCTTCCCGGTTCTCCTGGACCGGGATCGGGCCCGTGAGATCGTGGCGGACGAGTATCCGGATTCCCTGCAACGGGCGGGCGTGGGCGGCCGGGTGCAGGTCCTCCTCTGGGTTCGTCCCGACGGAGGCGTCGATTTCACGCAGATCGGAAAGACGTCAGGCCTTCCCGACCTCGACATGGCGGCCTTGCGGGCCACCCGGGCCCTCCGCTTCCTCCCTGCGACGAGAGCGGGAGAGGCCGTCGGGACCTGGGTCGAATTCTCGATCGAGTTCCGGCCCTTTGCCGACGAGCCCCAGCAGCCCGACCCGGAAGATCACGGGATCCAGATTCCCCTGAGCAACTGAACGGTCCCGGTTTTCGGGAGCGCGTATCGTCGCCCCGCGCCTCACCCGCGCGGCAGCTTCTCCACGGCCTTTGAGGCCTGCGCCGCCGCGCCTATGTTCTCCCTGCCCAATCTGGCCCGCCCATCCCATCCCGCCCATCCATGAAGAAGACCCTGGACCAACTGCTTGCCGGCCACGGGGCCTCGACCCTCGCGGGTCGGACCGTGGCCGTTCGCGTCGATTTCAACGTACCTCTCTCCGACGGCCGGATCACCGATACGATCCGGATCGACCGGGCCCTCGCGACCCTGGAGCGTCTATCGGAGGCTCGCTGCCGGACGGTTCTCCTCTCCCATCTCGGTCGGCCCGACGGGGCGCCGGACCCCGAGTTCAGCCTTCGTCCCGTGGCGAACTACCTGTCTGAGCGCGGGCGCTTCCCGACCCACTTCTGCCCCCAGCCCAGCGGGAGCGACGTGGACGCGGCCGTGGCGGATCTGGCCGAGGGCGACGTCCTGCTCCTGGAAAACACGCGCTTTCTCGAGGGTGAGACGGCCAACGACCCCGCCCTCGGTCAAGCATGGGCGGCCTGGGCCGACCATTTCGTCACGGACGCATTCGGCACGGCGCACCGGGCCCACGCCTCGACCCACGCGCTACCCGCCGCGATCAAGGCCAAGGGCGGGCAGGCCGTCGCGGGTTACCTCATGGAACGGGAGCTCCGTTACCTGGGCGCCGCGTTGACGACCCCAGAACGGCCTTTCGTGGCCGTGCTGGGCGGAGCGAAGATCACCGGCAAGATCGAGGTGATCGAATCTCTCCTCCCGAAGGCCGACGCCCTCCTCATCGGTGGGGCCATGGCCAACACCTTCTTCGCCGCCCTGGGTCTCGAAACGGGAACCTCCCTCGTGGAGGCCGACAAAACCGAGCTGGCACGGGACCTCCTCACACGCGGGGGCACGAAGTTGGTTCTGCCCGTCGACGTAGTCTGTGCAGATCGAATCGATCCCGGAGCGGAGACGAGGGTCGCGGACCGGAGTCGGGTGGAAGCCACCGAAGCCATCGGAGACGTAGGTCCGGACACCCGCGCCCTCTTCCGGGAGCACCTCATGGGGGCCGGCACCGTGGTCTGGAACGGACCGATGGGCGTGTTCGAAATGCCGCCCTTCGCCGCAGGAACCATCGCCATGGCCGAGGCCGCGGCGGATGCGAGCAAGGCGGGTACCACCGTCATCGTCGGCGGAGGTGACTCGGCCGCGGCTGCCGAAGCCGCGGGGGTCGCCGACGAGATCACCCACATTTCGACCGGCGGGGGCGCGTCCCTCGAGTTTCTTGCAGGCCGCACCCTTCCCGGAGTGGAGATTCTCTCCGAGGCCGACGCGGAAGCCTGACCCCCAACCCCGAGGAGCACTCTAATGAAGGTGGTGGCCGGAAACTGGAAGATGCACATGGGACCCGATGAAGCGTCGGCGTTCTTCAGCCGTTTCACACCGGACGCCCTCGGAGATTCAGTACGGGTGGTCGTATTCCCGCCGGCAGTCTCCCTTCGGACGGCTCGGGCAGCCGCCCCAAAGGGCGTCGAGATCGGCGTTCAGAACATCCACCCGGAACCCTCGGGGGCCTTCACGGGCGAGACCAGCGCGGAGATGGCCAGGAGCGCAGGGGCGAGCCTCGTCCTCGTCGGCCATTCGGAGCGCCGTCACGTCTTCGGTGAAACCGACGAAGAGACCGCCGGGAAGGTACGCGCCGGCCTCCGGGCGGGACTCATCCCCGTCGTCTGCGTCGGGGAGACCCTCGACCAACGCCGGGCAGGGAAGTTGGAGACCGTGCTGCGCAGGCAGGTGGAGGCGGTGCGGGCGCCGTTGGGCGACGCGCCCAGCTTCATGATCGCGTATGAGCCCGTATGGGCGATCGGCACCGGTGAGACGGCGACCCCCGAAGACGCGGCGGAGGCCCATGCCCTCGTCCGGGAAGCCCTGGGCGATCTCGGGGGCGCTCCGATCCTCTATGGGGGCAGCGTCAAGCCGGGGAATGCTGGTGAATTGATGGCGTCGCCCGGTGTCGATGGGGTCCTGGTGGGTGGCGCGAGCCTCGATCCCGAGTCGTTCCTCCGCATCGCCGAGGCGGCCTGAGGGACGCCGGCGTGGCCATCTGGGAGCGAAGGCGTTCCGCTTGACACCCCACCCTTGGACCATGACGTTTTGAGGCTCTGATCCATCCAGTCCCGCGGGCTGGGCTGTCCCCGGAACCCCTGACGCAGTCATGTACGGACTCTTGCTGGGCCTCCTGGTCCTCGACGGCATCCTCCTCAGCGTAGTGATCCTCCTTCAGTCCGGTAAGGGCGGAGGACTGGCCGCGATGGGTGGTGGCGCCGCGGCTACCGATGTCCTGGGCGGCCGACAGGCCACCACGCTGCTGACGCGGACCACCTGGGCAACCGGCACCCTCTTCATGGTTCTGGCCCTGGTTCTCGCAATCATGTCGTCGCAGTCGACGGTTCCCACGTCGGTGCTGGAGGGCGTAGCGGCCCCGGCCGCCACCGTGCCACAGCCCGTTCTTCCTGGCGCCGACCCGCCGGTGATCCCGGAGGGTGGAGCGGGCGAAGGCGAAGGGAACGACACGCCCGAGACCCCGAACCTCTGAGGCCGGGTGCCCGCCGGGGGTGAGTCGGTCACGTCTGGCCAGTACGGACCAGCGCCCAGGGTTTCGGCCAACGGGGCGACTCGCCTCGAAGACCTCCTTTTCTGCGGATTCCAGGCCGAGGCACTGGTGGAATCCCTCGCCGAAATAGAAGGCGAGGTGTCCCTTCCTCCCGAAGCCGGTGCCACCCAGGTGGACGCTCGAGCGGTTGCCATTGCGTTCGCCATGGAACGACGTGGCGACGGCACGGGGGACGTCTGTTGCCCCGGGCCGGCCGCGCCGGCTCCCACCCTGGCCTTCGGCGCTACCCCGCTGGAGTACCTTCGCCATGTGACCGGGCGGGGCACCGGGCCCAACGGAGGCCGCGGCGGCGGGTTGAGCTGGACCGACAAGCCCAGGGGCCTCATCGGAGCGGGAGGCCCCCCGGGAACCATGACCCAGGTGATGGCGGGGGCGGCGATGGCCTTCCGTTCCAGGGGAGAGCCCGGAGCCGCCCTCGTGTTCGAAGGCGGACGGGCCGCCGACACGGGGGGCTGGCACGAGGGCCTCAACCTGGCCGCTGCCCAGAGAGCCCCTCTCCTCGTGGTCATGTCCGCCCGCCGGGACCCCGGCGTCCCGCACCTACCTCACAGGGGGGATCCGGGGGAGGCCTACGGTGTCACGCTGCTGACGCTCCACGATGAGCCCCTCATCGAGCTTCTGGACCAGGTGGGAGAGGCCCGGAGCCATGCCCTCGGGGGCGGAGGCCCGGTTCTGATCCGGTTGGTCCCGCTGGAGACGGAGGCAAGGTGGCGGGGACTCCACGGACTGGTGGAGGCCTGTCGGGCGCAGGGGCTCGTCCCGGAAGCGGTTCTGGACGAGCTGCCCGGCCGTGCCAAGGGCGACGTCGCTCACGCTCTTCGCCGGCTGAGCCGGGAACCCTACCCGGACGGCCCGGATGCCCTGGTCCCCGTTCTCGCCGGCGAGGACCGGATCCCCCCCTGGACCCGCCAGGACCCTGTGGAGCCCGGGAACCGCACACCCCTGAACCCTGTGGGAGGTCTCGTTGTCTGAACGGCCGCCGCACGTGTCCAAGACCCAGGCCGGAGAACCCGTAACCTTCCTCGAGGCCATCAGCGAGGCCTTGTGGGAAGAGATGGAACGTGACGAGTCGGTGTTCCTCCTGGGGGAAGACATCGGGATCTACGGCGGTGCGTTCAAGGTGACCCGGGACTTCCTCGATCACTTCGGGTCGGGGAGGGTCGTGGACACCCCCATCTCGGAAGGCGGCTTCACGGGCGCCGCCGCCGGGGCAGCTCACATGGGCCTCCGTCCGGTGGTGGAGATCCAGTTCATGGACTTCATTTCCCCTGCCTACGACGTCATCACCAACTACATCGCAACGTCACGATACCGAGGGAGTGGCGCCCTGCCTCTGGTGATCCGCGGCCCCGTGGGCGGAGGAAACCGGGGAGGCCCCTTCCATTCCCAGAACGTGGAAATGGCATTCTTCCATACTCCGGGTCTCAAGATCGTCTATCCGTCCACGGCCAGGGACGCAAAGGGGCTCCTGAAGAGCGCGGTCCGTGACGACGACCCCGTCCTGTTCGAAGAGCACAAGGGGCTCTACCGCGCCCCCTACCTCAGAGAGGTGCTCCCGGACGACGATTTCGTGGTCCCGATCGGCGAGGCCCGCGTGGCGCGGGAAGGATCGGATCTGACCATCGTCACATACGGTATGATGGTACATCGGGCTCTTGACGCGGCCCGGCTTCTGGAGAGTGACGGAATCGATGTCGAGGTGCTCGATCTCCGGACTCTCTTGCCCCTGGACGAGGCCCGCATCGTCGCCAGCGTCCAGAAGACGGGCAAGCTCCTCATCGTCCACGAGGACACGCGCACGGGCGGGATCGCCGGCGAAATCGCCATGCGTGTGAACGAACGGGCCTTCGAATGGCTGGATGGTCCCATCCTGCGGGTCACCTCCATCGATTCGCCCGTCCCCTACAGCAGCTCGTTGGAGGACTACTTCCTGCCCGCCGTGGAGGATATCGTTACAGCCGGGCGTTATCTTGGCAGATATTGATCCAACGGGTTCCACCACCCGGTGACAGCCCCGTACCGAAAGCCGCGAACTACAGCCTGCGGAGAACAGACGCGTGTCCCGTATTGAAGTCCCCATGCCCCAGATGGGCGAATCCATAGCCGAAGGCACCGTCTCCAAATGGCTGAAGCAGCCAGGGGATGCGGTCGATCGCGACGAGCCCATTCTGGAGATCTCCACGGACAAGGTGGACGCCGAGATCCCGTCGCCGGCCGCCGGTGTTCTCGTCGAAGTGAAAGTCGGGGAGGGGGAGACCGTCGAGGTCGGAACCGTCGTCGCGTACATCGATACCGAGGCTTCGGCAGGGACGACCGCCGCACCCCCAGAGGCCCCACCGGCACCGGCCGCTGAAGCGCCGGCTCCGGAGGCGCCACAGGTCGCCCCCCCGGCTCCTGCGGCGGCGCCCTCCGCAACGGCCGGCGAGGGCACGACGGAAGAACGGCTACGAACCAAGTCCACCCCCGTGGTTCGCCGCATTGCCGAAGAGGCCGGCGTCGACATCGCCCAGGTGGCCGGAACAGGCCACATGGGGCGGGTCACGAAACAGGACATCCTGGGCTACATCGACGGCGGGGCGCCTGCTCCGCCCCCGGCCCCCCCGGCGGACGCAGCAGTGGCGGCGCCGCGGCCGGCCGCGCCCGCACCCAAGGCCCCGCCACCTCAGACGGGCGATCTGTGGGAACGATTCTACGGCGAAGTCCATCACCCCGAGTATCCGGTGCGGCAGGGCGACCGGGTAGAGACGATGGACAAGATCCGCCGTCTCACGGCCGAGCACATGGTCCTGGCCAAGCGGGTGGCGCCCCACGTCCATTCCTTCATCGAGATCGACTTCTCCGCCGTCGACCGGATCCGCCAGGAGAACAAGGCCCGGTGGGCGGAGCAGGGGGCCAGGGTATCCTACACGGCCTTCGTGGCCTGGGCGTGTTCACGACTCCTACGCGACTTCCCCCAGATCAACGGGACCGTGTCGGGCAACAACCTCATCTACCGGGGGTCGGTGAACCTGGGGATGGCCGTGGACTTGAATCCCGGCCTCATCGTTCCGGTCATCCACGACACGGACGATCTGAGCCTGGTCGGCATCGGCAAGAAGATCATCGATCTGGCGGAACGGGCGCGGTCCAAGAAGCTGTCGCCCCTGGAGATCCAGGGGGCCACGTTCAGCATCACCAACCCGGGGGTTCTGGGGACCATGGTGGGCATGCCGGTGATTCCCAAGGGAACCTCAGCCATCCTTGGGACGGGGTCCATCGAAAAGCGGGTCGTGGTGGTCACGGACCCGGACACCGGAGCGGACGCCATGGCCATCCGGAAGCGGTCCTACTTCTCCCTCGGGTACGATCACCGCATCGTCGACGGTGCCGACGCGGCCCGCTTCCTGGCACGGCTGAAGGAGCTGCTGGAGGATTTCCCCGACGACGCCTGATCCGCGGACGGTGGCCGGTCGGGCCCGACAAGCTCCCGACGCCCCGGGATGGCCTGGCCGTAGCCTGGAAGTCAGGCGCATGGGACGCCTCGGGTACGACGCGGCCCTGGCGCTGCAGGACCGGTGCGTGAAGGAACGGAGGATGGGGGGGCTCGACCGGCTCCTACTGCTGGAGCATCCCCATGTCATCACGTCCGGCTCGGGGAGCGACCCGGCCCACGTACTTCTCTCTGCCGAGGCGCTGGCGGCCCGGGGAATCGAGCACTTCGAGACGGGACGGGGCGGGGACGTCACCTACCACGGGCCAGGGCAGCTCGTCGGCTACCCGATCCTGGATCTCAAACCCGACCGAAAGGACCTCCACGCCTACCTCCGGGCTCTGGAGGGCGTCCTGATCCGGGCCCTCGCCTTCTGGCACCTGGACGGGGAGCGGCTACCCAAGCACACGGGAGTCTGGGTGGGAGGGGCCAAGGTGGCTGCGCTGGGCGTGCGTGTGTCCTCCGGGTGGATCACCTCCCACGGCTTCGCACTGAACGTCAACACGGACCTCTCCTACTTCCGGACCATCGTCCCCTGCGGAATCCCGGACCGGGAGGTCACCAGCCTCACGAGGCTGCTGGGACAGGAAGTGTCGGTGGAAGAAACAGGAGAGGTGGTGGCCGACGCCTTCGCGGCCGAGTTCGGATACGGGCAGGTGGTACGGCGGCCAGGAGGACCCTGAGTCCGTAAGTCAGCCGGCTTCCGGCGGCGGCTCGAACTCGTGGAAGTCCAGATACCGGCCTTTGTGCCTCTCGGCCTCCAGCCACGCCTCGAACCCTGACGCCACGGGTGTATCGACCGCCGTGAGCTCGCTCGCCGCCTCGATGGCGAGGTCGTTCACGTATTCGTTCTTGGGGTGCCCCGCATGGCCCCGGACCCACTCCCACCGGATGCTGTGATCCGGAAGCAGCGCGTCCAGGCGTTTCCAGAGGTCCAGATTCTCGATCGGTCCCGCTTTTCGCTTCCATCCGCGCCGTTTCCAGCTCGGCATCCACTCCGTCACGCCCTTCACCAGGTATTGGGAGTCGGACACGAAAGAGATTTCGCAGCCCGCCTTGAGAACCTCGAGTGCGACGATGGCGCTGGTGAGAGCCATCCGGTTGTTGGTCGTCGACGGGTCGGACGTCCACAGGTCCCGGCGCTCCCATTGTCCGTCCTTCCAGGTCTCGAGGAGCACGGCCGCACCTCCGGGGGAGTCCCGGTCGGAGTATTGGTTCCCGAGGCAGGATTCGTCGGCGTGTATGAACACGCGGGGTCGCGGTTTCGTCATGGCCGTCCAAGGTACCCACGGGCGGTTGACCCTGGGAGGCCCCCGTCTACATTCCGCCTGGCTGCACCGCACCTTCCCACCAGGATTCATGGGCGCATGACCTCATCCTATCTCCTTCTCGAAGACGGGCGCCGATTCGACGGCATGAGTCTGGGCGTGGAAGGCCCCGCCATCGGCGAAGTGGTTTTCAACACGTCGATGACGGGGTATCAGGAGATCCTCACGGACCCCTCCTACACAGGGCAGCTGGTGACGATGACCTACCCCCTGATCGGCAACTACGGCACCAACGACGAAGACGAGGAATCGTCACGGCCTCAGGTGGCAGGCTTCATCGTCAGGGAGGCGGCACGGGTGCCCAGTTCGTGGCGAAGCACCTCCACCCTCGACGCCTACCTGGTCCGCAACAACGTGGTGGGCATAGCCGATGTGGACACGCGGGCGCTCACCCGTCACATCCGCACCCGCGGGGCCATGCGTGGCGCCATCGCCCCGGCGTCCGTACCCCAGGACGAGCTTCTGGAGACCATTCTGGCCCACCCGGTCATGGAGGGGCTGGACCTGGCCTGTGGTGTCTCCACCGGGTCCGCCTACGTCGTGCAGGCCGAAGGGGAGGCCAGATTCCACGTGGTCGCCTTCGATTTCGGCGTGAAGGCGAATTCTCCGCGGCTCCTGGCCCAGCGAGGCTGCAAGGTGACGGTCGTTCCCGCCGAGGCGGATACGGAGACGGTGCTTGGCCTGGAGCCGGACGGGCTCTTCATTTCGAACGGCCCGGGAGACCCCGCGGCTGTCGAGAAGGCGGCCGAGACCATCCGAGCCGCCGCCGACCGGGACATCCCGGTCCTCGGGATCTGCCTCGGGCATCAGCTCATTGCCCGCGCGTACGGGGCGGAGACCTACAAGCTGCCCTTCGGTCACCATGGGGGGAACCACCCCGTGCAGAACCATGATCGCGGCGCGGTGGAGATCACCAGCCAGAATCACGGATTCGCCGTACGAGGAGACGGCGACGAAGTTCCGGGTGCGCCCGGGTTTCGGGTAACCCATACCAATCTCTACGATCATACCGTGGCGGGGATCGCCCACAAGGACCTTCCCATCGTGAGCGTGCAGTACCATCCCGAAGCCGCACCGGGCCCTCATGACAGTGCCTATCTATTCGATGATTTCATCGCGCTGATGGAAGCCAGGAAGGACTGACGTGCGGGCCCATACCCAAGCCCCACTTGACGTTACGGCTGCGGGCGGGTTACCGTCGGGAGGTTCTGTCGGGCCGGACTTCGGACCCGGACCCGGTCGGTCGCCATCGGGCAGCAGGGACGGCGCCGCAGGGGCACGAGCCGCCGCTGATCAGTCGAGTACACCGGAGGATCCATGACCAAAGCCGACCTCGTAGAGCAGGTCGCAGACGCCATCGGGCCGGGAATCACCAAGAAGGACTGCGCC
>JAHEKK010000516.1 GCA_024638395.1 Gemmatimonadota bacterium
GATTCGCGACTGGGGGCCCGAAAGGTCCAGGGATCCGGGTCACCAGCCGCCCGCGGAGGAAATCGCGCGATGGCACGATCCGTCCCAGGCTCCCGAACTGGCCCGGGGGCTCATCGAAGGAGGCGCCCACGTCATCCGCGTAGGCAGCCTCGCCTGGAACGCAGAGCTGTTCGGCGCCGTGTGTCGAGCCGTCGCCGAGGCCGGAGGCATCACGACGGTGCACTTGCCTCCCTCGGACATCGCGGTGGTCAACGCCGTCGACGCCGCGGAGCTGGGCGTCACGATGATCGAGCACCACTACGGATACGCGGAGGCCTCCCTCGGTGACCGAGCCCAGCCCTTTCCTCCCGGGTTCAACTATCTGGACGAAGCCCAGCGTTTCCGGGAAGCCGGGTCGATCTGGCAAATGGCCGACGATGAGGTTTTGATGGGCGACCTGGTGGACCGCCTGGTGAAATCCGGCGTATCGATGGCGCCGACCATGAGCGCGTATGAGGCGAACCGGGACATCAACCGTGCGATGGGCCTGCCGTGGCATGAGCGGTACACACACGCCCAGCTCATCGATTGGTACTTCCCGAATCCGGCGTTTCACGCCTCTCATCACTGGAACTGGACTTCCAAGGATGAACAGCGTTGGTCAGACACCTTCCGTAAGTGGCAGGAGCTGATTTTCGAATTCCACCGGAGGGGCGGCCATCTGTCCTATGCTGCCGACGACCCCTACATCTGGAGCACTTCGGGGATCGCGAACGTGCGAGAGCTGCAGCTCATGCACGAAGCCGGCCTTGATCCCCTGGAGGTCATCCGCGCGGCCACCCGCAGTAGCGCACTGACCCTGGGCCGCGAGGACCTCGGGTTGATCCAGACGGGGTACACGGCCGACCTGACCATCGTAGACGGGAACCCCCTCGAGAATCTCCGCTACCTGTTTTCTTTCGGGGCCCTCGACATGTCCGAGGACGGAACGATCGCTCCAAGGGGAGGCATCAGGTGGACCATCAAGGACGGCGTGGTCTTCGACAACGGTGTTCTGATGGACCAGGTCCTTCGCATGGTCGAAGAGTCCAAGGAGAACTGGACCAATCCCGTACCGGCCCTGTTCGCTCCGAGGCACCGCCCAGGGGGGCCGTGATCAGGACGTGACGGCCGCCGGGTCGGCAATGAGCTCGTTCCAGAACGCCTCATCCCGCGCCATCCACGTCCGCAGCCTGTGGATGGTGCTCGGCGTCAACTCGTCCACGGACGACCCATGGCTCGTTCGGTTGAGGTGGGGGATGTCCAGTCCGACCCGCTCCTTGACCCTCTGGGAAAGACCATCGCCGAACGGGATGACCGTCACCGGGCGAATCGCCTTCTTGAAGAACCAACGCTGGGCCCGGAACATCACCGATGCGTTGGCGAGGCTCGGCGGGTCGACGTTCTCCCAGAACGCGTTGCAGTCGGGGTAGGCCTGGGCGATGTGGGCCAGGAGAACGTTCTCCTGGGTCCTGGGCCGGCTCAGATCCATGGAGTGGTAGTAGTGGAACAGGGAAATCATCCGCTCCACCGGGTTGCGAAACACCGTGAACAACAGAGGGCGCCTTCCGGCTCGTTCCGCTCGCTTGATCCGCTTCTGGAACCCCGGATCCTGAACAGGCAGGTGCAAGCCCCGCTTCTGGCCCATGGCAGCCAGAATCGAAGTCCCGCCGGTTTTTGGGATATGGATGTAGATCGGGGTGGTGGGGGGCATCAAAGGACCATAAGCCCTCAGCCCCCGGGGGCAACCCTCACGGATACAGAGAACCGCCGTGGATCGGGGCCTCGAGGGGATCCGGACCGTACTCGTTCGGCCCCACCTCACCCTTCTTGAAGAGGAGGAGACATCCGAGATAGATATTGTAGACGGGAACCATGCATCCGAGGACGTGCCAGCCCGGGCGTCCAAGGTCGTGGAGTCGCTTGACGGCGATCGCCGTGGCGGCCCAGCCCGCGGCGCCCACCACCCCCAACAGCGGGAGTGCCAGGAAGGGGCCTCCCGCAATCCCGAGAATCACCAGCGCGATCATCGCCGTGATGACCACCAGGTCGTCCAGGACCGAATGCCAGAAGAACCAGGCTCGGTTGGCTCTCCCCTGGAACGAGAACAGTTCGACGAACGCGTCCATCCAGACCTCTTCTCACTGGTTTCTGGTCCGCCCCGCCCCCACCCGTCTGGAGATCGGCCGGCGCCCCTGCACTCTATACCAGTTACGGCATCTGAGCCTTCAGGGATGATTACCCTACAAAAGGACAGGGTTTGACCCGCTACCCAACGTCCGGTAGCCTCATGCATCCAACCGGACCCAATCAGGAGCAGCAAAAATGAGGTTCAATACCCTCGTGGGCAGTGCCCTCGTCCTCACGATCGTCGGATGCGGCGGCGGTGACCAGGAAGCCACGGCCGGCGAGCCTGAAGAGACCGTCGCGGTCGCCGACGACGCCACCGTGATCGCCGAGATGACGGACTACTTCGAAACCCACTACAACATGCACCACGCGTCCATGATCGCTGATCTGTATGCCGAAGACGCGGGATTCATGGCAGCCAGTGGACAGGTTCTGGAGGGGCGGGAAGCCATCGTCGCCTACTTCCAGCAGGGGATGGATGAGATCTCGCCCCAGATCTCCGTCGACCAGGCTGAACAGATGGTCTTAGGGGACGTGGCCGTGACTCGCGGCACCTATGACATCACCGGAGAGGCGGAAGGCTCGGCCGTCAGCTACGGCGGTGCTTTCCTGAACGTGCTGCGGCGTGCGGGTGATGAGTGGCAGGTCCACGGCGCCGTGTCCAATTTCAGCATGGATGCCGGAGACATGTGGGTCGGAATGCCGGAGGGCGCGGAGGCTCCACCGGAAAACAGCACCCTGACGGCCTTGGCCGAGGCATACGAGACGCACTTCAACCTGGGCCACCCGTCGATGGTCGCTGACCTGTACACCTCCGACGCCAAGGTCTCGTTCGCGGGCCAGGGCTGGATCAGCGGCTCGGAAGCGATCGGCCAGGCCCTCGCGGAGAGTGTGGACGGATCCGTACAGCTCGACATCCACGGTATCGAAACCATCGACCTGGGCAACGGTGCCGCGATCGACTCGGGCTGGTATGAGAATACGGTCGACGGTGAGCAGGTGTCCTGGGGAACCTACGCCCTCCTCGCGCAGCAGAACGCCGACGGAGAGTGGAGGATCCATTGGCTGGTGGCCAACGGTTCACCACAGCCTCAGGGGTAGGCGACGGCGAGTCCGGCACGGCTCGGGAGGAGCATCAACCTGAGCCGGACCGGCCTCCGTCTTGAACCGGCGGAACCAGGGCCCGGAGGCGCCACGCGCCTACGGGCCCTGCGCTTGTGCCCCCGGGACTAGTTGCGGCTGCTCCCG
>JAHEKK010000517.1 GCA_024638395.1 Gemmatimonadota bacterium
TGGGAAAGACCCCATCCTCCGACCAGGCGAACATCAACCGCGAAACGGCCAGCAACATCGCCGGGAGATCGTTGATGAGCGCCACCGCCGCCCCCGCCACAATGGCCACGGTCCAACCCACGGGAAGGACGTACCCGAGGAGCCCCGGCGCGGTCAGATCCCGGCCTTGGGCCTCCTCGGCAATGAAGTCCCAGGGAACGGCATGGTAGACCGCCGCCGTGAACAGGAAATAGAAGGAACCCACGGTAACGACCGCGATGCCGATGGCCAAAGGAAGATTACGTTCCGGCCGTTTCGCCTCTCCCCCGGCCTGGGCAATGGAATCGAACCCGATGAAGCTCGAAAACAGGAGCGCGGATGCGGTCAGAAGGGTGCCGAGGCGAAGGGGTCCGGCATCCGACGCGGGCGGCGCACGGCCCTCTCGCTCCATGAGCGCCACGGCAAAGTCGCCATGGTCGAACAGGAAGCCGGAGACGATCACGATGGCCCCCAACCCGAACATGAGGAACATCAGGGGCACGAGTGTCCGTTCGTACGTGCGGGCGCCGCGCAGGTTCACCCCCACGAAGGTCCAGAGGAAGGCCAACGCGAGGCCGACGCGTACCGGTCCCGTGTCCAGCGCTTCGGCGACGGAAAGCCACCCTACTGAGTCGGCGATGTCCCGGAGGAAGGGAATCAGCACGTAGGAAACGACTCCGATGGCGATGGATAGGCCGAACCACTGGGAGAAACTGGCAACGAATCCGAGGTAGGGGTTCAACGACCGGCTTGCATAGACGTAGCTCCCTCCCGCCCTGGGCATTGCCGACGCAAGACTGGCGTACGCCAAAGCGGCCAGGATCGCCGGGAGGGCCCCCAGGGCGTAGGCCGGAAGGACGTAGGGCCCGATCCCTGGGACGTTCCGCTGGATCATGATGGGGACGACATTGATGGCCGCGCCGAGCATGGAGCAGATGCCTGTGGCGGCCAGAGGGATCAGGCCCAACTCCCGGGTGAGGCCCGTGGCCTTGGCTCCCGTGCTCAACCGAGCACGTCGCCGTACAGGCGGTACAGGTTGGTGCCCATGATCCTCTCGATGTCGGATGCCCCATAGCCCCGGTCCACCAGGCCGTCCCACACCACGGTCATGCGGCCGGGTCCGTTGAGCTCATCGATGAAATAGGGCAGTTCGCTGCTCACCACCTGACTCCCCTCTTCCTGCCTGAGCTCCGCCACGTACTCCGGCGTCATCTCGATCACCCGGTGGTCCCGGTCGCTCCCGATGCAGACATGCTCGACGCCGGCAACGTTCACTGCATGGTCGATGTGATCGAAGAACGTGTGGAGATTCTCGGACTTCTTGTGAGTAAGGAACGGGCGCAGCTGGCAGATCCCGACCAGTCCGCCGCGATCGGCCAGAGCCCGGAGAACTGCGTCGGAGGTGTTCCGGACATGGGGGTAGAGGTCGTTACAGGCCGTATGCGAGATGATCACCGGCGCCCGGGAATGGGCGATGGTGTCCATCATCGTCGCCGAGTTCGCGTGGGAGAGGTCTACGAGCATTCCCACATCGTTCATCCGCTCGATCAGTTCCCGACCAAAAGCCGTCAGACCCCCGGGTTCCTCCGCCCGGCATCCAACGCCGGCACGATTCCGTTCGTTGTACGTGACCTGGCTACTGCGGGTGCCAAGCCGGTGGAAGAGGGCAACCCGGTCCAGGTCCTCTCCGAACTGCACCGAGTTCTGGAAGAGGTAGAGGACCGCCAGTTTTCCTTCCCGCCGCGCCCGGTCCACGTCCCGGATCCCGACCGCCTTGACGAACAGATCGGGGTGTGCGGCCAGGTACCGGTCGTACTCCAGGAGCGAGTCGATGGCGAGGGCGAGGGCCTCGTCGCCTACGGGTTTGGGGTCGCACAGCGTGATGGTGATGGAGTCCATGCCGCTGGCCAGCATTTGGCGCACCAGCGGGGGCTCGTACACGGTGCGCAACTCACCCATGGCGTCCATGATGAGGGCCTGTGGGTCGACGCCCCGGGCCGGCGGGTCAGGAGCCCCGCGCACGACCGGCAGCGTCGTAAGCGCCACCCCGGACGCGCAAGCGTGAAGAAACGATCGACGTTCCACGAAAACCCCCGGATGCGAAGTTGGAAGACTTCCGACCCGGCGCCGCCTTCCGTTCCCCGGTCAGAGGACATTGAGCCAGCGCCGAGTCACGCCCCGGGAGCCGACCCCCGAGCGAGGTGGGACAGCCTATCCCTGCGGAATGTCCGGTGCAAATTGGGTCACCGGGGAGCAGCGTCACTCCACAGTCCGGTAAGAGCATGGGGGAGCGTCGTACGGAGGGGGCCGGGAAGCCCCACCTCGCGGTCTTGATCAGCGCCGGGGACGATCCAGGCCGTATCGCTGGTGGATGAGGCGTTCATTGGCCTTGATCCCCACGATGAGCAGAGGCCCGGATATGGCCAGATTGAGCCAAACGCCGGGCCCGGCCAGGGGTCCTGCGCCACCGCTGGTCGGGAGCTGTTCCGCGGCACTCCAGATGGGGAGGAGGACCGCCAGGAAGAGAATCAACAGGTTCACGGAACTCTCCACCAGCCCCACGAAAGGGCCGGCGGCAGGGGTACGCCGACAAAGGAGCCAGCACCCCATGAGCAGGCCGTAGTAGGCCATTCGCCAGTGGGGGTCGGGTATCCCGGCGGCTCGGGCCGGAATTCCCCAGAAGATGTCCGCCGCTGCGAAGGCGGGCGTGGCCAGATAGAACCACTCGAACAGTCGCTTGGGAACCATGTAGGGAGTATCGGCCGAGACGAACCCGGACTCCTGGGCCGAATCGGTCATGCGTCGGTCGTCGACTGGAAGAGCCTACCGCCACCTATCTACCGGTAGTGCCCGATCGTGCGCGCGAGACCGAGGACCAAGCCCGGGAACAGATCATCAGCGACCCGAGGACAAGGACGCTCATCACTGCCGGAGCCGGTCCTGCCGATGGCGATCCTGGTGGGTGATGTCGCCGTCAGCCGTGCCGGTCGTGGCTCTCCTCGTAGCGGATACGCTCGTGCATACGATCCTGGGCCTGTCCCGCGTCTCTTTTCTTGGCCGCTCGCATGGAGAGATCCCGCGTGGAGGAGGATTTGACGCGGGGAAGTGACATCAGCCGCTCCAACGCGTCGGTTCCACACTCCGGGCATGTCGGCTGGTTATCGCCGCGCACCAGCGTCTCGAATTCGTGGGCGCACTCGGCGCACCGGTATTCATAGATCGGCATAGTATCCCGAATCTACAACCCGGGAGGCCCGCCCGCCCGGGTTTTCGGGCAGACCTTCCCGGAGGCCCTTCGGCGGGCCGACGATTCCGCGACTGGCCTCTCCCTGCCATCTACGACAGGCACCGGGGGGTCATTCGATCCCC
>JAHEKK010000518.1 GCA_024638395.1 Gemmatimonadota bacterium
CGTACCGTCCAGCGTCAGATTCGAGGTGAGTCCGTAGGTGACATTGAGGGCCACTTCACCCTGTGGCGAGTTGTGGGTAAGCGCCGCGATGTTCCCGTCGTACACGCCCGTTCGAGAGGCCACGACGGTGGGATTCACTTCCAGGAACATGCCCGGATCCAGGTCGCGAAGGCCAATGAGGGTACCGGCTTGGGCTAGTCGGTTGGCCCGTTCACTCGTGATCGGCGCCCAGGATTGCGCATAGCCGGTGCGGCGGATCGACCGCTGGATCTGGAGCCCCCAATTCTGGACCCGGGCCTCGGGAAATCGGAGTGATTTGATAGGGATGCGGATCTCGGCTTGATACCCGTCCGAGTCCACACGCCCGTAGGATTGCCAGAGGAAATCGGGTGCCCAGTCAATCGGATCCCCGTAGCCGCGTCCACCGCCCTCCACCCACAGACCGTCAGCCTGGACACCCAGGGGATTCACCATGAAGACGTAGGCACGACGCCGGTCGTTGAACGTGTCCAGGACGATCCGGACATAGTCGTCGGACCGGCCGAAACCGTCACGCTCGGTCAACGTCGCGCGTACCCCGTCCGAGCGGTCGTCAGCCCGAATGGCGAAGTAGAGGGCTTCCCTGCCCACGAGCATCCGGACTTCCGTTCGCTCCGAGGCCGGACTGCCTTCGACCGGATCGTACTGGGTGAAGCCGGTGAGCACCGCGGCGCGCGACCACGCGGGGTCGTTCAACCGCCCATCGACAGCGATCTCTTGATCGTTCAGGGCGGGCGCCAAGACGTCGAGCTGCCGGGCCGAGCCGTCGTACATGTTGTCCACCGCGGAGGCAAACCCCGAGGGCCCCGACCGGGGCGTCGACGACGAGCGGGTCGCATCTCCCGCGTCTCCGTTCAGCTGGAGCATGGCGGTCAGTATCAGTGCGGTCCGGATCATGGCGTCCCTTGGGCTGACTGAAGCGAACTCGGTTCGGAACCTGGAGAAGGAGTTCTGGCAGAGCAGATCAAAAGTTGGGTGTTCAATGTTTTCTTGAACAAGTATTGAACATTATCGTCTGCAGCGCAAGGAGGCTTGAATGCCTCCGTGTTCCGGCTCCCAGTGGGCCCGGACTCTCAGGGGGTGTTTCGACGGTCTCCCGATCCCCGGGTCCCTCCACCCCTCTCGGCCCTTCGTCGTAGGAGCCGATCATCCGCCTCTCGCTCGGACTGGGGCTCCTCGAGCTCGGCTCTTCGGAAGGATTTAGAAAGCCGCGAGGCTCGCCTGCCGATGCTGAACAGATCGGGACGTATCATTCCATCCTCCGGGAGTTCCCCATGCGAGTCCGGCTTCGCCATCTTCTGCCCGCCCTGTCTCTGGCCGCCGCGGCCTCCCTCGCCGCTTGCGGCGACAACGACCCGACGGGCGTTCAAGGGGACCCCCTCAGCCAGTCCGAGGTCCAGGCCGTGTTCGCTACCCTGACCGGGGCCTTCTCGTCACTGGGCTCACCCTCGGCGTCGCCAGTCATGGACGGAGTCGTACCCCAGCCTTCAGCCGCACCCGTGGATGTGGCGGAGACGTTCGACTTGTCCATCCCCTGCGCCGTGAGCGGGTCGATGGCCGCCGTCGGATCCCTGTCCGGTGTGGTGGACGACGAGACCTTCGACACCGACGTGAGCTACGCGCTCACGATCACGCCGGCCGGATGTACGGTTTCGAGTCAGGAGACGACGGTGGTCGTAGACGGGGATCCGAGCATCACGATCATGATGGACATGGTCTTCGATGAAACTTCGTTTCTGATCGATGGTTCGTACCGGGGTGGGCTGGCCTACACCACCAACGACGGGCGCGCGGGCTCCTGCGGGATCAACCTGAACTTCACTATCTCCGCGAACCCTTCCACCGGCGCCTCGGAGCAGTCCGTGACCGGTAAAGTGTGCGGTGTGTCGGGGAACCAGTTCCAGGCCTACATGCCCGCCTGAGGGGGGGTGGGGCCGCCCACTGTGGGAGGTGGGGGTCGACTGCCAACCCCTCGTAACCCCTCGTGGGCCGGTCTCTCCGAGCAGGGCTTCTGACACCCCGCTGCGACCGGTAGCCGCCACCCGCGTTACCTTGCATGGGCTGTTGCGCTGCGCCCTACCGCGGAAGTACAGACCCCATGCGTCGACCCGCCTTCACGCTGCTCCTCCTCGCCGCGGTCCTGGCCTGTTCCGACAGCACCACCGATCCCCAGCCGGCGGCCGTCGCTTCAGTCGAGATCACGCCTTCTTCGGTGACCGTGGACGAGGGCGACACGGTGCGCGTCACGGTCCGGGTCAGGGACGCCGCCGGGAACGAACTCACCGGCCCCGCGGTCGTCTGGGCCAGCGACGACCCGACAACCGCCACGGTCGTCGACGGGCTGGTCACGGGCATCCTGGCCGGACAAACCGCCATAGCGGCCACGGCGGAGGGCGTTGCGGATACCGCCGACGTCACGGTCGTCGCGGTCACCCCCGCAGTCCCGAGCCTGGCGCTGGTGGCGGAGGGCTTCAGCCTGCCCACCTACGCGACGACCCCGCCCGCGGAACCCGACCGGCTCTTCGTCACCGAATTGGCCGGCCGGATCCGGCTGGTCGATGGCGGCGCACTCCTCCCGACCCCCTTCCTGGACCTGACCGCCGTTACGGGATGTTGCGAGCGTTCCAAAGGCCTCCTGGCCATGGCATTCCACCCGGACTACGCCTCCAACGGCCTCCTCTACGTATTCCTGAACGACCTGAACGGGGACTCCCGGGTCACGGAATACCAGGGGTCGGGGAATCCCGATCTCGGCGACCCCGGGTCTGGGCGTGACATCCTCGTGGTTCCACAGCAGGAGGTGGCACACGTGGGAGGTCAGATCGCCTTCGGTCCTGATGGCTACCTCTACATCTCGTTCGGCGACGGCACGTCTGCAGGCGAGGCCGACGCCCCCCGCAACGGACAGAATCTGGAAAACGCCTACTCGACGATTCTCCGCGTCGACGTCGATGGCGCTGCCCCCTACGACGTTCCGTCGGACAACCCCTTCGTCGGGGCACCGCCGGCCCTCCCGGAGATCTGGGTCTACGGCCTCAGGAATCCGTGGCGCTTTTCCTTCGACCGCAGCACGGGCGATTTGTACATCGGCGACGTCGGCGCCAAGGAGTGGGAGGAGATCGATTTCCAGGCGGCCGCGAGCCCCGGCGGAGAGAACTACGGTTGGAGCGAGGCCGAGGGAACCGGGTGCTTCAGGGCCGGTTGCGACCTGTCGCCCTTCGAACCGCCTCTTCATCAGTACCCGCATTCGGCAGCCCCGAGCTGTTCGGCTTCCGTCACCGGTGGCTATGTGTACCGCGGTTCAGCCCTCCGCGGACTGCAGGGGCACTATTTCTACGGAGACTTC
>JAHEKK010000519.1 GCA_024638395.1 Gemmatimonadota bacterium
GGCCCTCTTCGAGTCCGAGGAAAACCTGGCCCATGCCCCCGGCCCCGATCGGGCGGATCAGGCGGTAGGGCCCGACCCGCTCGGCCTCGTCCGGCCCGCCGTACACGCCGCGAAGGGACACCGCGGGGACCTCCAGGAATCCACCCGCCTCCGAGTCTCCTCGCAGGAGTGCCTCTACGGCCTCCCGGAGCTCCGCATCCCCGTCGCACGCACCATCGAGAAACGCGGCCCGTTCCGCCGGAGGACGATCAAGGGTTCGGTGGAAGACGGCCTCTATGAGCGACCATCGCTCAGGATCGATCCCCGTCACGGACCCGGCTCCTGCTCGGGGGCGTCCGATGGTCCAGCCCCGAAGACGCCGCCCTCAATGGCCGTGTGCCCGGGGGCGAGTTCGCTGCGCAGCCACGCACGCGCAGCCCGCCAGGACCTCCGCACCGTTGCTTCCGACAGCCCCATCGCCTCGCCGATCTCGTCGTGGGTAAGTCCGCCGAAGTACCGGTACTCCACGACGCGAGCGCCACGCTCGTTGAACGACGCCAGTCGGTCCAACGCATCGTCCAGCGCAAGTAGCTCCTCGCCCCGGGTGTCGCTCATCAGGCCGTCGTCGAGGTCGAGGTGGGTCGCATTGCCCCGCCGCTTCGCGGCGTTCCGCTTGTTGGCGTGATCGATCAGGATCCGCCGCATCGCCTGTGAAGCCACGGCGAAGAAGTGGGCGCGGCCTTTCCACTCGACCCGGTCCTGGCCTACCAGCCGCACATAGGCCTCATGCACGAGGGCCGTGGCGTTCAACGTATGACCGGCTCTCTCCATCCGCAGGCGGGCCCCGGCCTGCCGCCGCAGCTCCTCGTACACCAGAGGCACGAGGCGGTCGAGGGCGCCCCGGTTACCTCCGCTCGCTTCGACCAACAATGCGGTCACGTCCGGGGAAGAATGCGCTGGTGAGGAGTCGGACATAGCCGGGTCGTAACCGGTTCGGGGCTGCGGCGCCAAGACGGAGCGAGAGTGGGCGAGGTGCACTGGGCAAACCTTCAGCATGTCCCTGGTGCGGGCAAGCCTGCGGGATCGGTCGCGGCGGTCCGGTCATGGGAAGAAGCGGATCGTCGCCGAGGCACTCTCGCATACCCACGGACGCCCCTTCGGCAGCGTCCCCGAGGCCACGGTGACCGGTTTGAGCGTGGTTTCCAGCGTAGTTGGGCAGACGGACCGATTTCGGTCCTCGTAGTACACCCCAAGGGCCAGATCCCCAGTGATAAGGAGTGAAACAAATGAGCATCCGAAAGGCGACCGTGGACAGGAAAGACCACCGGCGAGCCCCGGAGTCGGGACCCGGTTTGGCAGGGCGGCGGGGGCAATGGCGGCCCAGAGGGCTTGGCTGGACCTGGGCCCTATGCCTTGTTGCCATCGTCGCGACGGCGGCGTGCCAAGACGAATTGGCGAGCCCGGAGTCCTTCGGGCGCCTGGGCGGCGACGTCACCCGCAACGGGCAACCGCTGAGTGGGGTTCAGGCGCGCATCGTCTTCACCAGTGAAGCCGAGGTGGTGGAAGTGACCACCGAAGCCGATGGAGGCTTCTTCGTCGACCTGCGAGGCGGCGACTACAGGGTGGACGTGTACGGCGTTCCGGAAGCGACTTGTCCGGGGACGACGGTCTTTATTTTGAGCACCGAACAGCGACTCGAGCTCGACTGCAAGGGCCTGGCCGGGAGTCACTCCCTCACGTCTACACCCCGCTCCAATACCTGCGCCGTCGAAGACGAGGAATTCACGGCACCCTTCGAAGTGACGACCCGTGCGGCAGCAGGGATCACCGAGGTGGACATGCAGGCCGACGGCGCGCCAACGCTTTCGGGAAGCTACACGGAGCCCGACCGCTCTGTTGCGGTCGCCACGCCCTGGATCGATCTGGGTAACGGCATCGAAGGCATGGAGGCGTTCTCGCTGTCCGTGCTCTGGGCTGACGACGGGGCCGACTATTCGCTGGAAGGGTTGCGGGTGTTCACGTTCCGATCCACGAGCTCAGGACAGACGTGTACGGTGGAATCGGACATCACGATGGAAAGGGCGGTTTCCTGACGGTTCGATGAGGGCCCCAGCGGGGTCCCGCAGGCAGCCGGGCGGGGGCGGGTCTCGCCCTCTCCTCCACAGTCAGGGCCTCGCCCTGCCCTTCGCGCCCGGCAAGGCATGGACGCGGACGGCAGGACGAGGCCCGACACCATCACCGGGTTGGCCGGCGGTTCCTCCTGGCGGAGTACGAATGTGCGGTACAGCTGGCAGTATCAACCCATCTTGAGAGTGGATCCAGTTGACGGGATTCACCCGCGCAATAGCACGCGCCCCGCCTTTCTGACTCTGCCAACGAGGGACAGGCGGGGCCTGGCGGGTTCGGGCTCCGGGCACGTCCATCCCGCAAAGGAGGTGCAGCTCAGAGTCTCCTGCCACTCCTCGGCGAAGGGATGCCTGCAATCGTCCATCCAGGGCTTCGCCGGACCGGTGAAATGAACGATGGCCGGATCCTCGACGATTCCATGGAAGGTGGCTGGGTCGAGAAAGGGCTCCACGAGGTTGTTCGGGTCGAAGAACTCGGTCTGGACGTTCCAGGTGGGAGGGAGGCAGCCCCAGCGACCGCTCAGGGCGGCGTTGATTGCCCCCTGGTCCGCCATTCTGACGAGCCCGTCTCGTTCCTGCAGGTATTCCAGGATCCTCCCTGCCATGCCCTCTTCTCGCCACTTCACGAGGTCCATCACCATGACCCCCGTATTGCAGTACAGGGCGGTGGGAGCCGCCCCCAGTGCGCGCCAGTCGTCTACGCTTCCGGGTGCGGACAGGAACGGAATCGAGCCGTCCCGGACTCCGGCGGCCGTCCACTCTCCAAGCTCCCACTCCCAAAGGCTCTGCAGCGAGGACCGGACCAGCACGTCCACATCCAGGTAGATGACCCGCTTGAGATCCGGGAGGTATTCATCCAGGAATAGACGTTGGAACGTCGTCAGCGTGATGTGGGGGATATCACTTCGGAGCCCGCGGCAACGGTCCGGCTCCACCGGGCGCACTTCCAGTTCCAGAGGGCGGAGGATCGGGTCTCGGACCAGCCGATCCACGTCTCCGGGATCCACTCTGTCCACGAAGAGGTGGGCGCTGACGAGGGCCTTGGCGTTCGCGTGCCTGGCGATCGACGCGAGCGTCACGGCGGCGGGTACTACGCACCGAGCGTCGGTAACGAGTGCGATGTGAATCATGGGTCAGGGCATTTGCATCGAGGTGGGCAGCGGTGTCGAGCGCCCGCAAGTCCACCCATGAGTCTCGACGGATGCGACACCCAGCCGTACCGGATCGTTCGGAGGCCGGGCCGTGGCAGGAGAACCTCCGAGGCCCTAGCATGGCCGGGT
>JAHEKK010000520.1 GCA_024638395.1 Gemmatimonadota bacterium
GGCGACCATGGGCCCCATCGGGGAAGCATCCGGATAGGGGACCGGGTCGGACCAACGACTGACGTCGAAGGCAATCGGACGCCGCAGCAGCTTCTCCAAGAGCAGTTGAGAGACGTGCCCTCCACGGTTGAACCGCACGTCGATGACGAGTCCGTCACGCACGCATTCCGCGCCGTAGTACCGGTGGAACTCCGCGTAGCCCGCCGGACCCATGTCCGGAATGTGGACGTAGCCCACACGGTCTTTGGTGGCCTCGTGGACGAAGGTTCGGTTGTTCTCAACCCAGTCCCTGTAACGGAGTTCGCTCTCGTCGTGCAACGTCCGGACAACCACCGTCTCGTTTTTGGATCGCCTGCGTCCCGCTCGGCGCCGTACGATCAGGCTGACATCGCGGCCCGCCATGTTGACCAGTTTGTGTTGGGGCGAACTGTTCTCATCGAGTGTCTCGCCTCCGATCGCCACGATCTCGTCGCCCGCGACCAGCCCAACCCCCGGCGCGGTGAGCGGCGAGGCGCTCGATCGGTCCCACCCGTCGCCTTTGGGAATCTCGGCGATCCGCCAGCGCCGCGTGCGGGCGTTGAATTCGAAATTCGCACCCAGGAATCCCTGCCGCCAGTTGGGCCGCGGGCGGTAATCTCCACCCATCTCGTAGCAGTGGGAAGTACCCAATTCGCCCTGAACTTCCCACATCAGGTCCGAAAACTCCCCGCGGCTCGCAACGCGATCGAGCAGCGGCATGTACCGCTTGTAGATCACTTTCCAGTCGATACCGGACATATCCGGACGCCAGAAGTGCTCGCGCTGGAGACGCCAGGCTTCCGAGTACATCTGTTTCCACTCTTCAGTCGGCACGACCTCCACCGGGATGCGGTCCAGGTCGACCCAACCGGTTTCCCGCGAGTACTCCTCCTTCTCACTCCGCTCGGGATCGTCTCTATAGCTGGCGGGCAACACGCGCAGCCGGTCAGCGGACAGCACTCCGACCACACGCTTGTCCATTGACAGCTGGAAGTCTGTGACCTTGTCGGCCATGCGCCCGGCCTTGTTGCGGTCGAGGTCCCAGAAGTCGAGGACGCCACCCGGAGTGTGATCTGAGTCGTCGTTGTCTCCTGCACTGCCGAGCACCGGGTAGGCCGAATAGATCGCACGACCCCGCGCTCCCAGTACGCGGCCATAACGTCCTTCCGCCACCGGGAACGCCACGATCCTGTCCTCGATTCCTTCGACATCAATTTTCAACTCGGCATCAGATTCTGATTCTGACGGCTCGTCGTCGTCGGACTCCTTGTCGGCGCCGGGCGCACGCGGAGTGAGGCCGGCAGGATCGAACGGCGACACGACGTCGCTTCGCAGTGTCAGCAAATAGGGTTTCGCCCCCTTAGGGAAACCAAGGTCGAAATACAGACTGTCGTAGACCGGGTTGTAGGTGCGCCATGAAATGAAATACAGATAGCGCCCATCCGGATCGAAGCTGGGGTAGCCGTCCGAAAAGTCCTCTCGCGTCACCGTCGTAATCTTGCCGGTCGCCACCTCGACCAGCCGTATGGCTGAGGTGCGCTCGGTCGATGCATGGCCGTACGCGATCCAGCGTCCGTCGGGCGACCACGCCACGCCCCGGATCCGGTGGTGGGGACTGCGGTCGAGCGTCCGCGCCTTACCAGTGCGGAGATCGACCACGATCAACTCGTGTCGGTGGTTTGTCAGGGCCAGGTAATCGGGCCCGTCCGCTGCCGGTTTTCGTTTGGCCTTCTTCCGGCCCCGGGAGGCCTTGGCGTCGCCCTTCTTCTTGTCGTCACCAGCTTCTTCGCGGCCGGGTGCTGGAAAGATATCGGTCGGCCGCCCAAACTCACCACGAATGAGCTTGGTCTGGTGGGGCGACGCCGCACGAGTTATCAGGAGCGATTCCTCGCCGCCCTGGTCGGTGATAGCCGCGATCCGAACTCCATCAGCGAGCCAGGTTCCCAGCCGGTGCCGTATCCGGGAGACCTCGCCAAGGCGCACCGGGGCGCCTTCCCACAACGGCATGGTGAAGAGACCACCACGGTGAATCGACGTGAGGGAGTGTCCATTTGGATGCAGGTCGAAGCTTTCCAGATAGTGTTCGGGGGAGACGAATTTTCGGGTTCGCTGGTTCCAGGAACTGTGAACACGCACATCCAGTTTTCGGTCGATGTCCTCTTCAGGATCGAAAACGTACAGGTCGGCGCCCGCGTGATAGACGATCCGGCGTCGGTCGGTGGCAGGGAATCGCACGTAGTAGTCGGTGTGGAACGTGTGCTGGCGGAGTCCGCGCCCGGTTGGCGTACATGAATAGAGGTTGCCGTGTCCATCGTGATCGGAAAGGAAATAGATTCGCGACCCGAGCCACATCGGGCTGGCCAGGTTGCCCTCGAGCCGAATGAGGGGACGGAAATCTCCTGAGCCGCGCCGGTCAATCCAGAGTGTTCCTGCGGTTCCTCCGCGGTAACGCTTCCATCGTGAGGGGTCGCCCGAGTTCCGCCCGATGACAACGCCCCCCGATTCAGCCGAATAGGAAACCGCGCGCGCAGGGCCCAGGCTCATCGGTACGGGCGCCCCGCCTTCGCCCTCTTGGTGGGGTATGCGGACGATCTGCATGAGACCCGGGAATGGCTGCTGCCAGTCGGTTGAAGCCAGAATTCCATCTTGGTTCGGGGCCCAGCCCACCACCTGGGTTCGGGCACCCATCCAGGTGAGGCGGGTCGGGCGCCCGCCCGCCGCATCGACGATGTAAACCTCTCCCGGGCCATCATCCCGGCCGATGAACGCCAGTTGGGTGCCGTCTGGTGAAAGAGAGGGGAAGGACGGAGTGCCCGGGTTGGCAGTCAGGCGACGAGCGGTGCCGCCATCAGCTGGCACCTCCCAGAGGTCGTCTTCGCAAACGAAAACGACCCGGTCACGGTGGATTGTCGGGTGCCGATAGTAGCCTCGATCAGACATAAGTGTTAGAAACCTTCAAGATGTTCCGTTTTCCGGGGCGCGTCGACCGCCGCGGCCGGCCGCACGGCCGATCATTGTAACCGCTTTTCGGAATCTGAATGCCGGGGCACGGCGACGGCCAAGACAGAGCTGAAGGGGTATCCACGAGGTCGGTTTTGAAGGTCCGGGCGTCGTCGGAAGTGGCCTCGAGTGGCCCTTCCATGCACGGAATTCGAGCGCATTCTTCAACAAAAAATACAGGGCTTCCTAAGGCCGTTGCGGCTCCTGTTCGGTTGGAAACCATTGTGTTCAGGGCGTTCTGGCGACTTTCCGGGTCCGAGGCAAACCCTCCATGGTAACCACCTTCTCCAGTCCCGAACAAGGTTTTTCTCGAGGTGCTATTTCTGGCACCTTCTTCTGCTTGCAAATCCCTGGCAAGGACGGGA
>JAHEKK010000521.1 GCA_024638395.1 Gemmatimonadota bacterium
GTCGCACTGTACTCCGAAGAATACATAGTGCTTCGACTGCTTGTAGACACACGGTTTTAGGGTCTATTTCATTCCCCTCTCGGGGTTCTTTTCACCTTTCCCTCACGGTACTAGTTCGCTATCGGTCGTTCAGTAGTATTTAGCCTTGGATGATGGTCCACCCAGATTCCAGCAGGGTTCCACGTGTCCCGCCGTACTCAGGAACGCACTCGCCGCCGTCACCGATTTCACTTACAGGGCTATCACCTTCTATGGCCGAGCTTTCCAACTCAGTTCGGTTATCAATTCCGGTCGACTTTATTGTGCGCCCTACAACCCCGTTTCATCCGAAGATAAAACGGTTTGGGCTATTCCCAGTTCGCTCGCCGCTACTACGGGAATCTCAATTGATTTCTTTTCCTCCAGGTACTTAGATGTTTCAGTTCCCTGGGTTGGCTCTCCGCAGAGTGACGGGATTGCTCCCGCCGGGTTTCCCCATTCGGACATCCCCGGGTCAAAGCTTGCTTGCAGCTTACCGAGGCTTATCGCAGCTTGCCACGTCCTTCATCGCCGGTCCGTGCCTAGGCATCCACCCTGTGCACTTACTCGCTTGACCAGCTCACTCCTACTAGCAGAACCGCACCCGCTCGGCTTGGAGCCGCGCGGAGCCGTCCGCAGAAGTCGTTCGCCAGTCCACCGTTAGCCTCCTAACACGTGAGGCCCGCACCGCTTCACTCGTCTCCGAGCTCAGACGGCCGCAGGCTTCACCTAAGGCTCTTCACTTCCTCTACCTCAGTTGTCAAAAAACAGAAAAAGCTCCTCCGGAACACCTCTGGAAATCGCCCAAATCGGATCGATTCAACTGGCGGGTCCCGGAAAGCTTTAAAAGCTATGCGAGAAGGGTCCGGCGGTCAACAGGCGACTGCCGCCGAATCTCCACATCCCCTCGAACCCTCCCACGTCGCCCTCCCTCGTAGGCTCCGTCCCGCTGCCCACCGGCTTGCCTGCGGCCCCACCGACCGGGTTCCGGGCCGAGGAACGCTTCTGGAATCGGCTCCGGGCCGAATCCCGAGAACTCCAGGTCCCTACAGTCCGCCCTCGTCGAGGAAGGGCGCCACCTCCCGGGCCTCGACGAAGAAATCACCCAGCTCCCGTCCCCGGGTCGGGCCGTGCCAGTCCGACCCTCCGGTGAGAACCAGACCCCGACGTTCCGCGAGCCGCTCGAATCTCTCGACCCTCCCCGGGGGCGTGCCCGGCCTGTAGGCCTCGAGGCCGGCGAGCCCGGCTTCGATGAGCATGTCCAGGAGAGGTGCCAGATGCCGGTTATCGGGATGCGCCCAGATGGCGAGTCCCCCGGCGGCTCGAATCGTCTCCACGGCTTCGCGGGGGGAGGAAATGGAGGTCGGCAGGAAGGCTGGGTGCTCGTCACCGATGAGGCGGGAGAAGGCGTCGGGCACGCTGGCCACGTAGCCGGCATCCACGAGGGCCCGTGCCAGGTGGGGCCGGGAGGGCGCAGTGTCCTCTCCTTCCATATGGGCCGCCACGTCCGCGTAGCGGATTGTCACCCCCTGCAACGAGAGTCGTTCCAGCATGCCTCGCATCCGGCCCTCGCGCTGTTCGCGCCCCCGGCGCGCGTGGGTAAGGAGGGTTTCGGCCTCCGGATCGACGAAGTAGCCCAGGATGTGGATCTCCCCCAGCTCGTGGCTGCTACTCACCTCGACTGCGGGAATGACCTCGATGCTGTGGGTCGCAGCCGCTGCCTGGGCGACCGCAACGCCCGCCGTCGTATCGTGGTCGGCCAGCGCAATGACATCCAGGCCGCCTCGCGCGGCCCGCTCGACCACTTCCACCGGCGTGCAACTCCCGTCGGAGGCCGTGGAGTGGATGTGGAGGTCCAGCCTCATCGCACTGCGTCAGGCAGGTTGAACACCCACCTCCGACGCCAGAACCGTGACGGAGTTGGCCTCCACTTTGAGGACCCCACCCGCGACGTGGAACCGCTGCTCTCCACCGGTCTCGCCCTGGACCCTGAGGACTCCCGACCCCAAGAGAGTGAGGTAGGGGGCGTGACCGGGCAGCACGCCAACCTGCCCGTCCCAGGCCGGAGCGACCAACGATCGCGCTTGCCCCTGGAACACCACCTTCTCCGGGCTGACGACGCGAACTCCCATGGTGGACGACACGGTCAGCTGGCCTTCTGGAGCGCTTCGGCGTCGGCGATCACCTGCTCGATACCGCCCTTCATATAGAAAGCCTGCTCCGGAAGGTGGTCGAATTCCCCGGCCACCATCCGCTCGAAGGACTCGATGGTGTCCTCCAGACGGACGTACTGGCCCGGGATGTTCGTGAAGGTCTCGGCCACGTGGAAGGGCTGTGACAGGAAGCGCTCAAGGCGCCGGGCCCGGCCCACGATGATCTTGTCTTCCTCGGTTAGCTCGTCCATCCCGAGAATGGCGATGATGTCCTGCAGATCCTTGTACCGCTGAAGGACCCGCTGTACACCCACGGCCACGTCATAGTGCCGATCCCCGATGAACTGGGGGTCCAGGATCCGCGACGTGGAGTCCAGGGGGTCGACGGCGGGGTAGATGCCTTTTTCGGAGATGGCACGGCTCAATACGGTCGTGGCATCGAGGTGGGTAAAGGCCGCGGCCGGTGCCGGGTCCGTAAGGTCGTCGGCCGGCACGTAGATGGCCTGGACGGAGGTGATGGATCCCTCTTTGGTCGAGGTGATGCGCTCCTGAAGCTCACCCATCTCGGTCCCCAGCGTGGGCTGATATCCCACGGCCGAGGGCATGCGGCCCAGGAGAGCCGAAACCTCGGACCCCGCCTGGGTGAAGCGGAAGATATTGTCGATGAACAGAAGAACGTCCTGCTTCTGCACGTCGCGGAAGTACTCGGCGATGGTCAGGCCCGAGAGACCCACGCGCAGCCTGGCTCCGGGAGGCTCGTTCATCTGGCCGAACACCAAGGCCGTGGACTCGAGAACCCCGGCCTCCTTGAATTCGAGCCAGAGGTCGTTCCCTTCGCGGGTCCGCTCCCCCACCCCACAGAAGACCGACCGGCCGCCATGCTCCATGGCGATGTTGTTGATGAGCTCCTGGATGATGACGGTCTTCCCTACCCCGGCACCCCCGAATAGCCCCGTCTTTCCACCCTTCACGTAGGGAGCCAGCAAATCGACGACTTTGATCCCCGTTTCGAAGATCTCGGTCTTCGGCTCCAAGTCTTGGAAGCGGGGGGCCAGTCGGTGGATGGGCCAGCGCTCCACATCCGCGCCTCCGGCGACGGGCCCCTGCTCGTCCACCGGGTCACCCACCACGTTGAGGATTCGGCCCAGGGCGGCCTCGCCGACGGGAACGGTGATGGACTGGCCCGTATCGACG
>JAHEKK010000522.1 GCA_024638395.1 Gemmatimonadota bacterium
CACCGTCGCGCACTCCAGCAGGAAGCTGCGTACCGCGAACCGGCCCTTCGCTTCTGGAGACGACCCCATGCCTGTATGCCTGCCGGAAAAGTGACCTGATTGCGCATTGATACCCCGGCCCATGCTACGTGGCCGCCTCCCATCCTTCAAGCGATGCCTTCGCGAACCCCTGGACCGTCGGGACACACCGCCGAGTGCGGCGGCGGCCGATTGCCCCTGCCGCACCGGCGCCCCATCGTCGACGTCCGTGCCAGACCCATCTTGTGGCCTTCACAACCCTACGTCGACCTCGCTTCGCCCACCCCCGAGCCTTCCCATGTCACGCCTCTTCCTGGTCCTCGCCATCCCGTGCATCCTCGCCACCGGCCGCCCCCTCGAAGCCCAGTCCAGCTGGTCGGACCTCGTCGACCTCTTTCAGGTGTGGCGTGACTTCGAACGGCCGACCTTCGTGGAGGGCGTCCCGAACTACACGGCCGCGAACATGGCCCGCCAGCAGCGCGAGCTGCGGGAATGGAAGGACCGGCTGTGGTCCTTCGACATCGAGGATTGGCCGGTGGAACAGCAGATCGACTGGCATCTCGTCCGTGCCGAGATGAACGGGCTGGACTTCGACTTGAAGATCCGCCGGCCGTGGGCGCGGGATCCGGCGTTCTACGTGATGATGTACCCTTCCGAAAGCGACGTGCCCGCCCATGAAGGCCCGGTGATGCACGGTTGGATCGACACGTGGACGTACGACCATCCCCTGTCCGGCGCGGACGCCGCAGAGCTTGCCGGGCGCTTCGCGGCCATCCCCGCCGTCCTGGACCAGGCTCGCGGCAATCTCGCGGGCAGCAACGCCCGTGACCTGTGGGAAGCGGGCATTCGCTCATTCCGCGGTCAGGCCTCCGATCTCCGGGCGTACGCCCGTCAGGTTGCAGGCACCAATTCGGAGCTCGACAGAGCGTTGGACCAGGCCGCCCGCGCCTCAGACGCCTTCGCCGATTGGGTCGAAGGAGAGCTGCCGGGGAAGACCGGCCCGTCGGGTATCGGACCTGATGCGTACACGTGGTACATGCACAACGTGCACCTCTCCCCCTACTCGTGGGAGGAGCAGCTCACACTCATGCGCCGGGAGCTGGCTCGGTCCCATTCGTCTCTCCGTCTCGAGGAGAACCGCAACCGCCACCTTCCGCCCCTCGAGCGCATCCAGACCGCCCAGGAGTACGATCGGCGGCTGAACGAGTCGGTGGATCGGTACATGGCGTTCCTGGAAGAGGAAGGGGTGGAGACCGTCGAGGAGTGGATGGACGCGGCGTTGCGGGCGGTGAACGGGTCGTTCACACCTGCTGCTTCGGGTGAGATCCGAAACTTCTTCCAGGAGGTCATTTACCGGGATCCCGACTCCTTCCGTCCCCACATGCACCATTGGATCGAGCTCGCACGCATGCGGGAGGATCCCCACCCGAGCCCCATCCGGGCGACCCCCTCGCTCTACAACATCTATGACCACAGGTCGGAAGGTCTGGCGACGGGCGTCGAGGAAATGTTCATGCACCTCGGCCTCCTCGATGACAATTCGCCCCGGGCGCGGGAGCTCGTGTGGATCATGCTCGCCCAGCGGGCCGCCCGGGCCACGTCGGGGCTCATGCTCCATGGCAACCGGTTCGTCATGGAGGAGGCGGTGGAGTTCGCCGGCCGATGGACTCCCCGGGGCTGGCTCCCCGACGGGGATCTGGTCCGGGGCGAGCAGCACCTCTACCTGCGCCAGCCGGGGTATGGAACGAGCTACGTTGCCGGGAAGATCCAGATCGAAGAGCTGTTGGCCGAGGAAGCTCTGGAACGCGGAGACGACTTCACGGTGAAGGCGTTCTTCGACGACTTCTACGCGGCGGGCGTCATCCCGACGGTGCTGGTGCGCTGGGAGATGACCGGCGAGAAGCACCCCATCCTGGACGTCGATGAGGTTCAGGAGGCGCCCTGGCGCTGATGGGAAAGGGGGGACTCCCCGTCGAGGACGTGCTCGACGAGCTCGACCGCGCGCTTTCACAAACCGGCAGCGCGGTACTCGTGGCTCCTCCCGGGGCAGGCAAGACCACGTTTGTCCCACTGGCTTTGCTAGATACCGAGTGGCTCGGCGGTCAGAAGATCCTCATGCTCGAACCCCGGCGCCTCGCCACCCGGGCTGCGGCCCGACGCATGGCGTCGATCCTCGGCGAGCCCGACGTGGGGGGCACCGTTGGTTATCGCATTCGCATGGACACGCGGGTGGGGCCCGACACCCGGGTGGAGGTGATGACCGAGGGGGTCCTCACCAGGATGCTTCTCGACGACCCGGCCCTCTCCTCAGTGGGCGTCGTGATCTTCGACGAGTTCCACGAGCGGTCCCTCCACGCCGACCTCGGGCTCGCCCTGACCTGCCAGGCCCGGCAGCTCTTCCGGCCGGATCTGCGGATCCTCGTCATGTCGGCGACGCTCGAGGCCGCGCCCGTGTCCGCTCTTCTCGATGAAGCGCCGGTGGTACGGAGCGAAGGGAGGACCTACCCGGTGGAGACACGTTGGCTGTCCAAGCCCGTGGACGGTCCCATCGAAGGGCCGGTGGCTTCCGAGGTCGCCGACGCCCTTCACACCGACGAGGGCCGTGGCGACGTTCTCGTCTTCCTCCCCGGCGCTGGTGAGATCCGCAGGACGGCAGAGCGTCTTGAAGCCATGGGGCTCCCGCCCGATGTCGATCTTCACCGGCTCTTCGGCAATCTGGGCCGGGCCGAGCAGGATCGAGCCATCGCGCCGAGCGCCGCCGGCCGGAGGAAGGTCGTGCTGGCCACCTCCATCGCCGAGACGTCGCTGACCATCGAGGGTGTGCGGGTTGTGGTGGACAGCGGCCTCATGCGAGTGCCGCGCTTCGACCCGGGGTCGGGAATGACCCGGCTGTCCACGGTCACTGTCACGCGTGACTCCGCCGACCAGCGTCGTGGCCGAGCCGGTCGGACCGGACCCGGGGTCTGCCATCGGATGTGGACACGTCAGGAGGACCTCGGACTGATCCCGGCTCGTCGTCCGGAGATCGCCGAGGCCGACCTCACTCCTCTGCTTCTCGATCTCGCCGTCTGGGGAGCCGGTGCCGACGAGCTGCAATGGCTCACCCCCCCTCCCTCCGCCGCCGCGGCTCAGGCGACGGAGCTCCTGGTGGGGCTGGGTGCACTGGACAACGACGGCGCCCTCACCGACCAGGGGCGGACCATGGCGGGGCTGGCCGTCCATCCGAGGTTGGCGGCAATGCTGCTTCGAGGGCGGGAAGCGGGCCACGGCGCCCTCGCCTGCGACATTGCGGCCCTCTTGGGGGACCGGGATGTGCTGACCGTCGACGGACGGGCGCCGG
>JAHEKK010000523.1 GCA_024638395.1 Gemmatimonadota bacterium
TCGTTATCCGTTTCTAGGGGCGGGTCCAACGGGCGGCGCGGGTCCGCCGGCCCACGCGGGTTGGCCGCAAAAAAAAAGGAGAAGGAACATGCGACACCGCAATCTTCTTGCCCTCATGATCGGAACGGCGACGCTCGTTCCGTCGAGCGGCGAGGCTCAGGACAACGACCGGCGCCGCACCCTGCATGAGGGCTCGGCGGTGGTCATCACGGACCAGGCCGAATACACGATCCGCATTCTCTGTGACGACCGGGGCCGACCCGAGCTCGGCTTCACCACGGAAGCCAACCGTGTCACCCGAGCGGCGACGGGGGGCCAGTCCAACATGGTGAGCCTGCGCCTCCGCCCCTGGAAGGACACTGAAGACGTGTCGATCTCCCTAGACGGCGGCGGCATCGCTTGGATCCCCCGGCCCACGTCGGCGGGCGGGGTCCTGTCTCTCGATGTCGTTCTGCGTCCAGGCACGTTCTTCCGAGACGGTCAGCCGGTTCTGGTCACCTATGACATGTGGAAGGCGGGAGACATTCCCGACGGGGAGACGCGGGTCCACTTCGAGGCGAACTGCGCTTCGAGAGACCCCTCCGCGCCCTCCTTCCGCAAACGATCGGGCCCCGCCGGGTAGCCGGCGCTACGAGGGTTCGGCGAGAGGACCTGTTTGCTGGGCGACCGCCGTTACGGACCAGCCCGCGAAGCCGTCAGGTGGGCGGGTGGTGCCCCGCCCTAACGGTGCGGATGAGGGTGCTGCTGGTAGTGCTGCCGAAGCAGGTCCTTGCCGTAGTCGTTCCCATTCGGTGTTCGCACGACCACGTGGATGTGCTGTTTTGACGGCCCGCTCCCGAGCGTACCCCTGAGTGCCACCGGGCGCTGATGGTCGAACTCGATGAGAATGACGGGGTTGTGGATCCGGTAGTAGTAGACATCTTCGTCCCCGTCACCGCCGATCCAGGCGAAGTGGGTTTCGTCCAGGTGGACCCGCACCTCCTCCATCTTCACCTCGGCGTGGCCTTCGCGGAGATTCCCCACAAAGAGGCCGATCAACGCCAATAGCCGGTCTTGTTGCGCCGGCGTGAGGGAGGCGCCGGAAACCCCGGCATAGTCCAGGACCACGTTGTCCTTGAACGCCTCGGTCAGGTTGTTGTTGCCCTCCTTGTCGACGCTCACTACGGCGCTCTCGCGCTGTCCTGGGGTGAGGGCACGGAGCATGGCCAGCCCCTCATCCTGTTGCGCCTGGAGTATTCTCGTGCCTGCGAATTTGCCTTCCTGTGCGTGGACGGGCTCGGAGCCGAGGAATACCGGAGACATCACGACCTGATCGCCGAGAACGAAGTAGTTGATCACCAGGTGGTGCCCATCGATCTGCCACCCCCAGGGCTCCGTCTCGGAAGGCTCACCCATCACGGTGATCCAGTAGAGCCATTCCCCGTATTCATCGAAGTTGTCGGTTAGCTCCCCAAGCGTGTGGTTGAGCCGCATGATGTCGCGCGAGAGTCGAAGGCCCTCCGCGCTCAGGGAAGCACCAAGAAGGCCGAACGCCGCGTCACGCTGCGCGTCCGACATCTCGTCGAATCCCACGCCGCTGCGCACGTAGAAGTGCTGGTTCATCCACTTCCGCCATTCGTCATCGTCGACGGGGTATGTGGTACGGTCACGCTGCTCGGCTGAGAGACTGGTCAGGAAGCGGCGGGCTGCCTCTGCGACCGGGGCCGTGCTGACGTCCGTCGATCGGATTGAGAAGAGGCCGTCCTCCGCAGTCCCGTTGGTCGTGATGCCCCGGAACGCGTCGGCCAGACCTTCTGCTTCGGCGCGGGCGGACCGCTCGGCGACGTTGGCCCTTCGCTCCTGGGCCTCGAGGCCCGGCCCGGTGAGCAGAGCCACCGCGGCCATGAGAGAACGGAGGGGAATGCGTGAACACATAGAATCTCCTCGAGGGTTCTCGACTACAGTGGCTCTTCCGTCCTGGCCGGCTCCTACGCACCGAATTCCGCAAACTGTGCGTACCCGCCGCTCGGCGCCACCACGCTAGAGCAGCTCTCGAGCCTCGTCCCCCGCGAGGCCGACCTGGTGCACGTCTTCCGCGGCGGCCAGTAGTTCCCGGTCCTCGGTCATCCTGGCCAGGGCCAGCGAGCCCGCAGCGGACGCGGCTCCCAGCAGGCCCGTGGCAGAGACGACGGCCACCATGGCCGCTTGGGGCATTCCCCCACCCAGCAGGACCAGTACGAAGGCTCCTACGGCCAACCCCCCGGCGGCTCCCCAGGCAGCGAACCGGGGGAGAGAGAGCTCATCGAACCTGCGGCGCCCTCCAGCGATCCTGAGGATGGCAGAAAACGCCAGACCGCCGAGGAACCCCGGGATGGCCAGGGTCTGGATCCACATGTCGATAAACGGAAGGGGCAGGTTGGGGAAGATGTTGAGGGCAAGCTCGATGAGGCCCCCGACGAACCCCCACGCGGCCGCCCAGGTCAGACCCGTTCCGAAGGCGCCGCGGATACGCGTCAACCAGGTCTTCATGTCGAGATCCCTTCCCGGTTCAAGAACCCGCGGCCGCTGAGGAGGGCTGCCTTGGTGGGACGGACTTTGTCCGACAAAGTCACACAGAAGGTACGAGTCCAGCCGCCTGGCTACAACGGCGCGGCGCCCCGGTCACCCCGTGCCCGGGTCCACCCTCTCCCCCTGGAGGTCGAGGCGGATCCAACCGGAGCCTTCGTATCGTCCTTCGCCCGGGGGCACGTGAAGGATCTCTGCCAGGAGCTCCGCCGACTCGACGATCCGGGGCCCGGGACGGTGGAAAAAGGCGTTCCCGTCCGCCACATACACCCGTCCCGTGCGGACGGCCTGGAGCGACCCCCACCGCGGGTCATGACCCAGGATATGGACCTCCTCGAGGGTCCGCCTCACGTCGAATCCACACGGAGAGATCAGGAGGACCTGGGGGTCCGCCTGGGCCAGCTCGTCCCAGCTCATCCAGGGCGAGTGCTTTCCGGACTCCCCGAGGAGGCTCCGGCCGCCGGCGATCTCGATGATCTCGGGCATCCAGTTCCCCGCCGTCATCAACGGGTCCATCCACTCCACCGTCACGACCGACGGCCGGGTGTCCCGGGAGGCGGTCCACGCCCGAAGGCGCTCCAGTCGGTCCTGGAGCGACGCGATCAGGGTCTCACCGGCCGCGCTCGCCTCCATGGCCGATGCGACCTTCCGGATGTCCTCCCAGATGTCCGCAAGCCGGTGGGGCTCCAGAGCCACCAGGCGGGTGCCCGAAGCCGAAAGCTCCCGGATCGCGTCCTCGACGTCGTCGGGACTCACCGCGCAGACCTTGCACTGGGTCTGGGTGACCACCACGTCCGGAGCC
>JAHEKK010000524.1 GCA_024638395.1 Gemmatimonadota bacterium
CCACCGGAGAGATCGTGGGGCAATACCGGCGTTCCGCCACCTGGGCCCGCGAGCGTGACATGGGTGAAGTCACCAACCTCGTCTTCATGGGCATGGGAGAGCCCCTGACCAATCGCAAGGCCCTCTTCCCCGCCCTTTCCCTTCTCAACGGCGCCTACAGCGTGGGAGCACGGCGGATCACGGTGTCCACCGTCGGCGTATTGCCCGGTATCGAAGCGCTGGCCGCCCGGCCCGAGCAGTTTCGTCTTGCCCTCTCCCTCCACGCACCGGTCTCGTCGCTACGAGCCGAGATCATCCCGCTGGAGAAGCGCTACCCACTTCCGCAGCTCATGGACGCGCTGGAGCGGTTCGCGGCAAGGGGTGGCCGGAGGATCACCTTCGAGTACACCATGATCCGAGGGGTGAACGATGGCCTCGAGCTCGTGGAGCCTCTCGCCGCCCTGGCGACCCGGGTGGACGCCTTCGTGAATCTGATTCCCTTCAATCCCATCCCCTTCGTCGACTGGAAACCCAGCCCGCCGAAGCGGGTTCAGGCCTTCAAGGAGGGGCTCGCCGAACGGGGTGTGGCGGTCCAGGTGCGAGAGCCCCGAGGGCGGGACATCGACGCCGCCTGCGGTCAGCTCCGGGCAAGTCGCCGGCCGGATCTGGTGGGCATCGGGGGGCACCTGGGTCAGAAGCGGCCCCTCAGCGAATCCGGGTCCCGATCCGGCTCCCCCGGATCTCTCTGACCCAGGGGAACGGTTTGAAGGACTCCTTCTCATAGGAGAAGTAGATGGCTACTGCCCTTCCTTCCAGGCGCCATCCCTCCAGGAGTCCCCAGTAGCGTGAGTCCAGACTCGTGTCCCGGTTGTCGCCCAGCATGAAATAGTGGCCGTCGGGGATCACGATGGGGCCCCAGGAATCCCGAGTGGGGCGGTACTCGACCGGGTCCGTGTCTCCAACGAGATACTCCCGCTGCCAGAGCATGGTCCCGTCGAATTGATCGCCGTATTCCGTGATGACGACGTAGGGCTCTTCCTGGGCCACTCCATTCCGGAAGAGGGTCTTCTCTCTCATCTCCAACGTGTCTCCCGGAACGCCGATCAGACGCTTCACGAGCTTCAGGTCTTCTTCGTGAGGCGGATCGAACACGAGGATGTCGCCCCGCTCCACCGAGGAGTAGCCTGGGATGCGGACATCCGTCAGCGGAATCCTGGAGCCGATGGCGGCGCGGTTCACGAGGAGAAAATCGCCAACGAGAAGGGTGTTCTCCATGGAACCCGACGTGATGACGAACGTCTGGATCAGGAACGTACGAAAAAAGAAGAAGAGGGCCGCGGCGAACAGGATCGACTTGGTCCACTCGGCCAAGGCAGACCCTTCCTGGCTAGCCGATCCCTTCTTGGCCGGCCGCCCACCTTCAGCGGCGACCTTCTCTCGTGGCTGCTTTTGTTTCTTGGCCATGTCTTCCCAGAATCAGACGCGGACCGGGTGGCCGCACCTCATGGTTCGTCGCGAGTGGACCCAGCGACCGATCGTTTGGCTTCGAGGGCCGCTGCATCGTCCCTCTCGGCACACAACGCGTGACCGTCACAGTCCACCAGTCAGTACCGCTCCAGGAGCCTCGCCAGCCAACCCGGGCGATTGACGTCCTCATCCGCGGTTCCCGGCACACTCCAGGTGGCTCCCAGCCGTACGGTAACATCCACGAAAAGTGTCGAGTCCGGCTCGGTCTCCACCCTGGTGATCCCCAGCGCCCGGGCTACGGCCGCCGCCGTTTCCCCCGCGCCGACGCGATCCAGCACCACCGAGCTGTCGAGTCCGAAAGAATCGTCGTTGCCGAACCGCACCACGTCATACCCGATAGACCGGAGCCGTTCCGTCGCGCCCCTTGCGGCACCCGACACGCCACCCGCGTTTCGGACTTCCACGGTGACCCGGCCGGCCGGCGGGGTCAGGGCCTGGGTGGCCACATCGAGCCTGGTCCCGGGAATCCACTGCTCCACGGCTGACCCTCCGAGGAAGACCACGGCGAGGGCCGTAACCCAGATGGCCACCGTGCGCGCCCGCCAACTCATGGGCGCAGCCTCTCGGAGGCTTCAGGGTCCTGGGCGGCAGAGGGCTTGGGGGGAGCCTGGGTCAAGGATCGTCAACGAGGGAGTTCCAGAATCGCACGGTGCGCCGCGAAACGGCCATTTCGGCCCGTAGAAGGTAATCAATCTTGTCTGCGACGATCTCTCGAAGAACGCGATCGAGATTCCGCGACACCCGGTCTCTCAGCCCTTCCCGCCAGCGCCGCCGACTCCGCCGGCCGGGCTCGAGGAAATCGGCGGCGTAGAGAGCCCTCCCCAGGCGCCCGAACTTCCAGGATCCGAGGGTGTGCCACCGGATCGCGTGAAGGAGCTCCTCGTCTTCCACCCCCTCCCGGGCGAGAAGGGTGGCGGCAGCGGGACCATGATAGGCCTTGGGCGGGAGCGCTCGACGCCGTTCGGGCACCAGGGGTCGAAGCTTCCTCGGGGGCGCCTCTCGCAAGGCGTCGTGGAGCAGGCCGGCTGCCCGCCAGCGCACCACCTCGTGGGCGTCCAGGCCAAGCTGCTCCGCCCACTCCCCCATCAAGTCCGACACCCGCTTCATGTGGGCTCGCCGTCGCTTCCCGCACACAGCCCACTTGGGCAGCTTGCCCTTGGCGGCCGCCGCCAGGACCGCGTGGGGCTCCGGGGACGCCTTGGAGCGCTTGTCCTTCGCCAAACCCACCTCTTCTCTTAGGGTTTCCAAGGTCGCCGCGAAGCCATGGTGCGCGAGGGAGCCCGGGAGGGGCCGTCGCCTGCCGATCAGCGTTGACCCTCATGTCGACGAACTGCTCCGCTGACTGTAACAGAGCCCCGGTACGCCACCAAGGCGCCCTGCACGGGGCGCAACGCCACGGGCCCCAAGGGGAGGAGGAAGGCCGACCATGATCTGGGATTCCTGCCTTTGCCGGGCGGTCGCCGCGGAGCTCGCGGAGTGCCTGGGCGCCTCCAGGGCCCAGGGCGTCGTCCTGGACCGGGGGGCTCGCCGGGTCTCGGTTCATTTTCGGGAGCACACGTGGACGACCGATCTGTCGGGAACCCGCGGGTGGACGACGATCGGCCCGGCCCGGGAGGTCCCCGAAGAGGCACGCCGTCTACCGGCCGTGCTGCGGGCCGTTGAGGCACTCCCCGACGAGCGCATTCTCCTCGCGAGGTTCCGCCGCGTCAGAGGCCGGAAGCCCAATCCCACCCTCATCCTGGAGCTGGCCCCAAACCGGTGGAACGCCATCTGGGCGGAGGGTGACGACCTCAAGGTGGTGGCGCGTCTTCGCATGGACGTTCGTCGGACTCACACC
>JAHEKK010000525.1 GCA_024638395.1 Gemmatimonadota bacterium
GGGGACCACACCGGGCTGAACTCCTGAACGCCGTCGTCGTGCCCCGTCAGACGGGTCGGCGATGACCCGCCCGAGGCGGCGGTCCAGATCCGGCCCAAGGCCTGGAATGTGAGGCGCTCTCCGTCCGGGGAGCGCCGGGGCCACCGGAGGAATCGAGACTCGAAGGCTCCGTCCTCGATGCGGAATGCCCGGTAGGCCATCTCCGAAATCGTGCGCCGCACCCGGGCCGAGAAGGCGAGAGTGGTCTGATCCCCCGAGGAGACCTCCACCCGGCGGATCTTCCCGCCCTGGTTCAGCAGCAGACCCGAGCCATCGGGCGTCCATGCGTAGCCTGGCAAGATGCGGAGCGCCTTGCTCCCGCTCTCGATGGCCACCGGAGCCGGGTCCACGACGATGCGCTCCGAGCCCGTTTCCAGGTCGCGGAGCCAAAGCGCGGTCCTGGGTCCGTAGGCGTGGCCCTTGAAGGTCACGGTCCCGTCCGGAATCTGGCGACCGAAGGCCAGCCAGCGGCCGTCGGGCGAGACCTCAGGGGCGAAGGCCCCCCCTGAAGACACCCGACCCGCCGCTGCGCCGTCCGCTTCGCCGGCCGTCACGTCCACCGACTTGCCGTCGACCAACCGGTAGCTGCGGATCTGGTAGTGGCCCGAAAGTGCGTCGCTGCCCGACCGGACCTGGAAGTACATGACCCCGTCCCGGGAGATGGAGGGCCAGCGGGCACCTCCGTCGTCCACCAGTTCAACACCGCGCCCTCCCTCCACGTGGTACATCCAGATTCCGTTTCCGCCTTCGCTGCCCGGAGACGCGGACACGTTGGAGCGCTGAACGACGACATAGTCTCCGTCCGGGGTCCATGCGGGCGTGGCGGCACGGACGTCCAGGTCCGAGAAGACGGCCCGAGGGGCTGAGCCGTCGACGTCCATGACCCAGAGGTTGTTCTGTCCCTCCCGGTCGCTGATAAAGGCGATCGATTGGCCGTCGGGCGAAAAGCGAGGATGATAGTTGACCGCAACGCCGGACCCCTGGGTAAGGCTCTCCGCTTCGCCGCCCTGGGCCGGCATGCGGTAGATATGCCCAAGGAGGTCGAACACGATCCAGGCCCCGTCGGGAGAGATGTCGACTGAAAGCCAGGTGCCCTCGTCGGTAACGAAGTCGATCTCCCGGGTCGTCCCGCGGGCCTGGGTGACGTCCCAATCGTCTTGCTGGGCCTGCAGCGGCGTTCCCAGGAAGACCAGAGAGGCGGCCAAGAGTCGGGCAGCGAAGGCGCTGCAACGGGAGTTGGCCATGATCGATATCCAGGTGACGAGTCGGGTGTCGGGTGGTGATGCGGGACTCCAGGGAAGAGATTGTGGGTGGCGAAGGGCCGTGTGGCCAGGTGAAGACCGGACAGGAGGCGTGGAGTGCGCTCTGCCGTGGGGACCCCGGCCGTTGGAGGCCTCGGGGTGTTGGTCGTTCTGGTCGTCGGCTCCGCATGCGTGGAACCGGGTCCGGGTCCCTGGTCTCGCGTCGCCTCGTTCGGCGATCCCCGCCCGGGGTTGACGGCGGACGAGCTTCAACGCTTCGAGGAAGGCAAAGCCCTTTTCGATCGCGTGTTCGCGCCGGAAGAGGGACTGGGTCCCCTGTTCAACGAGAACCAGTGCAGCGCCTGCCACACCGACCCCGCCCCAGGTGGAACGGGGGAGCAACTCGTGCGCAAGGCGACACGGCTTCTGGACGACACGTGCGACCTCCTGGAGCACCGGGGAGGTGAGAACCTCCGGTCACGGGTCACGTCGGCCGGGGCCGAATTCGGCACGGTTCCCGACTCGGTCCCGGGGGAGGCTACCCACGTGGGATCCTTCGACGTCCCGTTCCTGTTCGGCCTGGGGGCGGCGGAGGCCGTGAGCGAGTCCGCCCTCCGTGACCTGGCGGATCCGGAGGACCTGGACGGGGACGGGATCTCGGGCCGTCTGGGACGCACGCCTGACGGCCGCGTGGGGCGCTTCGGACGTAAAGCCGATGTGGCGACCCTGCGGGACTTCACCGTGTCGGCCCTGCTCAATGAAATGGGCTTGACCACACCCGAGCGCGCCCAGGAGCGAGGCACCAACGGGGGTGGCCTGGCTCCCGGTGCGGACCCGGCCCCGGACCCCGAGGTGCAGGCTGAAACGGTGGACCTCATCACGGACTACGTGCGGTTTCTGGGCGTACCCCCGGCCGCAACGGCCGCCGGCGGGCTACGGGAGTCGGGCGCTCGCTCGTTCACGGAGGTCGGGTGCGCGGGTTGTCATGTGCCGGAGCTCCCGGTGGGTCCTGCCGGGAGGCCCGCCCTGGTCTACTCCGATTTTCTCGTGCATGACCTGGGAGATGGCCTGGGCGGGAGTGTTTGCGGTCCCGCCGCTGGTCCCAACGAGTTCAGGACGGCGCCCCTGATCGGACTCTCCGCGAATCGGACGTTCCTTCACGACGGAAGGGCCCGCTCCCTCGAAGAGGCGATCGGCTTCCACGGCGGGGAGGCGTCGAGGGCCGGTGCGGCTTTTCAGGGCCTGAGTCCCCTCGACCGGGCGGCGCTCCTGGCCTTCCTGCGGTCGCTGTAGGGGCGGCGCGTCGGACGCGGTGGTGACGATGGCGGCGGGGAGACCGACCCGACCCGCGCCCGGACCGCGGACCTAGCGTAGGCTGCGGAAGAGCCTGTCAGCGACGCTGACGGCGAACGGGGCCCCGATGAGCAGCATGGCCCCCCCCATGATCTCCGCGGCGTTCGAGCCGTCGCGGCGGCTGGATATGAGGAAAGCGTAGCCCGGCACCAGGGCCACGGACGCGCCGATCGCAGCTGCCGCGAAGCGGCCCCTGGACAGGTCCGTGTCTCCCGTCCAGCGAGCGGCGGCGGCCGCGCTCAGGGCCGGAATAGCGACACCCGCCAGTGCGGACAGGAGGGTGCCCTCACCGGAACAGTCCGACACGATGGAGTCGAACCCCGGGTTTCTGAGGCGGATGCAGTTGTTCGAGACCGCGAGGCCCAAAGCCACGCCGGCGGAGTTGGCGGCGAGAGCGCTCAGAAACACGCGGCGGCCCGCGTGTGTCCCCGGCTCCAGGTTCCAATCGAATCGGGCCACGGGAGGAGTGGGCTCGGCGGAGCCGGCCTCCGCCCACCGCCGCCCGGGCCGCCGGCTCTCGATGACGATGGCTCCCCAGAGGGCTCCCGTTCCGAAGCGGCCGCCCGCCTCGGAGGGGGGGATGACTTCGATGCTCTCCACTGTTTCCACCGGGATGCTGGGGTAGAGCGACGAAGGGTTGGAGACGAGGACGCCGTCCAGGTACACCCCGGGAGAGTTGCATCCCGGGTCCGTCGTGCCTCTGCCGGGA
>JAHEKK010000526.1 GCA_024638395.1 Gemmatimonadota bacterium
CGGTGACGAGCTCGATTCGTCGATCGTCACGTTCCTACGGAAGAACTACAACCTGCTTATCGGGGAACCCACAGCGGAGGCCATCAAGATCCAGATCGGATCGGCCTTCGATGTCGGCGAGGAACGAGAGATGGAGGTAAAGGGCCGGGATCTGGTCTCGGGCATTCCGAAGACCGTCTCCGTTCATTCCCAGGAGATCCGGGAATGCATCCAGGAGCCCATTCAGGCCATTGTCGAAGCGGTGCGTCGCGCGCTCGAGATCACCCCGCCGGAACTGTCCTCCGACATCGTCGACCGGGGAATCGTCATGACGGGCGGAGGCGCCCTGATCCGAGGTCTGGACCGGCTGATCGCCCACGAGACCGGGCTTCCGATCCACGTGGACGAAGAGCCTCTCACGTGCGTCGTGCGTGGGGCCGGGCGCATCCTCGACGACCTCACCAAGTACAAGACCGTCCTCACAACGTTGTAGCTTGTGGTGGGAGGATTTCGCCGTAGGGGCAACGTTTCCGGAGTTCGGGGAAAGGCGCCCCTGACCGGATATCGTAGGAGGAGCGTGCCCCATGGCGGGTCTGCAGCTTGATCGGCCCGAACAGAGACGGCGTCAGTGGCTCACCGCACTCGGGTTCGTCGTCGCGGCAGCGTTGCTTCTCTATCTCCCCCGGACTGCCCAGGCGTCCCTGGGGAACGCCCTCCGGACGTCGGTTCTCGCACCGTTCGTCGAGCTGAACGGGGCGCTCTCACGGGCTCGGGCTCGGGCCGCTGATTTCGACGTGCTCCGAGCCCAGATGGATTCGGCCTTGGCCCTGCTCGCCGCACAACGAACCCTCGCGGAGGAAAACCGTCAGCTCCGCGGCCTGTTGGAGCTCCGTGGCAGGGACCGTTCCCGCTTGATCGCCGCTACCGTCCTCCGGACCGGAACGGCGGGAGCCGAGAGTACGTTTACGCTCGACGTGGGTGCCGTCCAGGGCGTGGTCCCCTTCGCTCCCGTGCTCACCGAACACGGCATCCTGGGCGTGGTGGCCGAGGTCCGGGAGAACCACTCCCTCGCCATCGACTGGTCCCATCCCGACTTCAGGGTGTCGGCGATGACGGCCGACGGAGAGTCTCACGGCCTCGTGGAGGCCGCACGAGGCCGTTTCCGTGAGCAGGACCGGCTCGTGTTGCAGGGGGCCGACTTCCTCTCCGACATCGCGCCGGGCGCCGAGGTGGTGACGTCCGGGCGCGGCGGCGTGTTCCCCAGGGGAGTCCTCATAGGCTGGGCGGGAGAGGTGGCCGGCACCTCTTCCGGCTGGAGCAAGAGCTACTTCGTGATCCCGGCGGTCTCTCCCGGGGCGGTCAGCCACGCTCTGGTCGAGCTGCCCGGGCCGGTCGGAGGCAGCGCAGGAGGGGGAGGCTCGCCCCGTCCCGGAGGGTCGGGTTCGTCGCCGTGACCAATCTGACCCGGGCCGTCCTGGCCCTGCTGGTCCTGGCCCACCTCTTTCTACACGTGGGCATGGGATTCGGCGGCGGCGCTCCCGACCTCTTCCTGGTGGCCGCCCTGGTGGCGGGTCGTCTGAGCCGGGTGGGCGCGGCCGCTGGGCTCGGATTCGGCCTCGGGATCCTGGAGGACGCCTTCTCGGTGCTTTCATTCGGCTCGAACGCTTTCGCCCTGGCGGTCACGGGAATCGCCGCGTCGCGTTCCAGGGACCTCTTCGTGGGTGACTCGCTCGTGTTTCTCTTCTTCTACTTCCTTGTGGGCAAGTGGGTGCGGGATCTGTTGGCCTGGCTGGTGTCTGACGCCACGGTGCGTGACGGCTTCGTCGAGCACCTGCTCATCGACGCGCCCACGGCCGGTGTCTACGCCGCTGCGGCCGGGATTGCGGTCGTGTCCCTCCTCCGGACCCAAGCCGGGAGCTGGGAGTGACGCTCTACGCCCCGGCCATGGCGCGCCGGAAAGCCGTTCGGGCTCGCTTCGTGGTCAGCGTCGTCCTGGGCATCCTTCTGCTGAGTCTCTTCAGGGCCCAGGTCCTCCGTTCCCAGGACTGGGCACTCCAGTCTGAGTCGAATCGGCTGCGGAGTCTCACGGAGCCCGCCCCCAGGGGCATCATCCGCGACCGCCAGGGGCGAGTCGTGGCCGACAACGTTCCGGGGTATTCGGTCTCGATCCTCCCGGCCGAGCCCGATTCCATGATCGCGACCCTGAACCGGCTTTCCGCCCACCTGGACATCAGTGAGACTCGACGGCGGATCGTCGAGGAGGCGGCGCGGGCGCGGTCCGGGCGGCCCGTCCTCCTTTCGGTGTCCGTGCCCTTCGATGCGGTATCGGCCATCGAGGAGCGGCGGACCGGGTTTCCGAACGTTCTGATCGACACGCGGCCCCGGCGTCGCTATCCCCTGGGCCCCGTCGCGGCCCACGTCGTAGGGTACGTGGGCGAGATCAACGAGGACGAGCTGGAGTCCGAAGCCTTCGAGGGCGCGGAGCCGGGCACCATTGTCGGACGAGCGGGCATCGAGAACCAGTACGAGCCCCTGCTCCAGGGACAGGCAGGCGCCCGCTACGTCGAGGTGGACGCCCGAGGCCGGATTGTCGGCTCCTTCCTCGGCCAACCCAGCGCCCAGGCCCGTCCAGGTATGGACATCGACCTGAATATCGATCTCGACCTCATGGAGTGGATCCACGAGATCTTCCCGGACACGATGAGCGGATCGGTCGTGGCTCTCGATGTCGAAACCGGGGGCGTGCTGGCCCTCTATTCCGCGCCGACCTACGACCCCAATCTCTTCACGGGCGTCCTGGACCCGGAGGTCTGGGAGGGGCTGACCGAGGATCCCCGGAGCCCCCTCCTGAACCGTGCCCTCATGGGGAAGTACCCACCCGGATCTCCCTGGAAACTGGCTACCGCGGCCATCGCCCTCGAGCTGGGGGTCATCCAACCCGAGGAGCAGATGCCCATCGCCTGCGAGGGGTCTCTACGGTTCGGCAACCGCGTCTTCCGGTGTTGGGATCCCCGGGGCCACGGGTCGGTGAATCTCGTGGAGGCCATCCAACATTCCTGCAACGTCTATTTCTACCAGGTCGGGCTCAGGATCGGCCTGGCGAACCTCATCCGGGAAGGCAACCGGTTGGGGTTCGGCGGGCAATGCGACGTCGACCTGCCCCAGGAGTTGCCCGGCACGTTTCCTTCGGGAACCGAGTTCTGGGAGGACCGGTACGGATACCGGCCCACCGAGGGGGAGGTGCTCAACCTGTCGCTCGGACAGGGGCCCAACGATCAGACGCCCATCAAGATGGCCCAGTTCCTCTTGGCCATTGCCAAGGATGGGTCGGCCCCGGCGCCGACCGTCTACCAGG